>CAYSRL010000048.1:0-8570 GCA_964433515.1 uncultured Ruminococcus sp. | reverse complement strand
GATACTGAGATAGCCGAAAGGCTATCTCAGTATCTTGGTGCAGGCGGCGGGACTTAGAACCCCGGTTTTGCCCGAGGGTGGTTAGCAAGCCGATTCTAGGTGTGCGTTTCGGTCAAAACCCGTAGTTTTGCCTATGGCAAAACTAGGCGGAACAAGAACCTCAAAGCACCGTCTACAAAAAGATACTGAGATAGCCGAAAGGCTATCTCAGTATCTTGGTGCAGGCGGCGGGACTTGAACCCGCACGCTAATGCACTGGCTCCTAAGACCAGCGTGTCTGCCATTCCACCACGCCTGCAAATGGGTTGCAAACCGCAGTATAGCACAAATCGTTTAAAATTGCAACCGCTTATTTTCGTTCTTTTTTGCGGTCTTCTGCGTCCCGCTTAGAATATGCGCAACCGCAATAATCCTGCCGATACAGTCCATAGTCGGCAGACAACTGAATGGATCGTTTGTATCCTTCCCGTTTCTTAAAATCCGAGAAAAGATAGGGTACGCCATATCGCTCTGCCAGTTCACCGCCGATGGAGTTAAGACGCTGAGCGTCTTTGCGGGGGCTGATGGATAGGGTGGTGGTGAAATAATCAAAACCGCCCTCCTTGGCTATTTTGGCGGTTTCCTCCAGCCGTAATCGGTAGCAGGCCGTACATCGTTCTCCGCCCTCGGGGTCGTTTTCGTGGCCTTTGGCGATGGCGGTGAATTCGGTTGGGTCATACCGCCCAACCACACATTCCACCGGGTTAAGAAGCGGCATTTCTTTGATCAGACGTATTTGCTCTGCGGCTCGGTGCTCGAATTCGGGGGTAGGGGAGATGTTGGGGTTATAGTACAGCACCGTGATGGCAAAATAGCGGCTGAGATATTCCAGCACGTAACTGGAACAGGGGGCACAGCAACTATGCAACAACAGGCGAGGGGTCTCACCGTATGGGATGCTCGAAATCACTTTATCCAGCATTATTTGGTAATTCGTTTTCATACAGTGCCTCCTTTCTCAGGAAAACGCCGCCGGAAATACCGGCGGCGTTTCGAATTATAGGTCGTCGGGTGATTCGGGAACAGAGATGCGACACACAAGCACCTGTTCAATACGCCGGTCGTCCATTTCCTGGACCGTGAAAACCAGATCCTCATACTCAATGACGGTTTCCTCGTCCTCTTCCGGGATGTGACCCAGCAGATCCAGCAGGAAACCGGCAACGGTGTCGTAGTCGCCCTCTGGGAAATCTCGGTCAAGCAATTCGCCCAACTCGTCAATGCTGAGATTGCCGTCCACCTCAAAGGAATCCTCATCCAACTGGGTGATCTCTTCTTCTTCGTGGTCAAATTCGTCCTGCATATTGCCCACGATGGATTCCAGCAGATCCTCGATGGTGACGATACCGGCCACCCCGCCGTATTCGTCGACCACGATGGACATTTGCAGGTGCTTTTCATTCATCTCTTCAAACAGTTCGTCGCACTTCTTAGTGTCCGGGACAAAATAGGTGTCCCGCAACAATTTGCGGATGGTGACTGTTTTGGGTAAGGCCCTGCCAACGTAGGGGAGCAGGTCCTTGATATACAAAATGCCGAGAATGTGGTCGATATCCTCCTCATACACCGGCAGGCGGGAATAGCCGTTATCAATGGCCAGTGCCAACGCCTCGGTCAGCGGTTCGGATACTTCGATGGCCGCCACGTCGGTGCGGGGTGTCATAATCTCGGCGGCGGTGATATCGTCAAATTCAAAGATGTTGTTGAGCATATCTTTCTGGGATTCTTCCAGTGCGCCGATCTCCTCAACATCCTCTATCAATTCAAGGATATCGTCCTCAGTTACTTTGTCGGGGTCCTCGTTGGGGTCGATGCCCACCATTTTGAGCACCGGCCGGGTGACAAAGGCGCATATCCGGTAGATGGGGGCAAAGAGGGAATAGAAAAAGGAGAACAGCGAAACCAGAGAAAGACCGGTGCGCTCCGGGTTAAGATAAGCCAGTCGGCGGGGGAGCAGGAAACCAAGGAATCCCAGCACCAGAACCGACAAAATGCAGAGCAAAAAGCCACCGATCAACGCTGTAAAGGCGTTCGCCATTACACCGCCGAAAAGCCCGGAGATCCAGGCGCTCAACGGATCGACATAAGCATACAGAACCAGGGCTGTTGCCAGGATGCCGCAAAACAAGGTGTTCAGCCGAATGCGGGAAGAAAACTGCCGCTCTTTTGCGATCAGATGGAGGATCTTACCGGCCTTGCGGTTGCCTTCCTCCTCCAATTCACGGATGCGGGTCTCGCCGATGGCAAAAAAAGCCTCGTCGCACATTTGAAACAAATGCATCACAAGCATCATCAGAACAAACAATAGAGTGCTGCCAATCATCATACTGGCAGGATCCGGGTCAGGCATTTTGAAAATACCCCTTTCTTATATTATTACTGTTTATAATAGCGGTATTTTCATCTTCTGTCAATACGTTTCCTGCTTTTGCTGTTTTCACTGTACGAATATGGAAAATTTCACTGTGCGAATATGGAAAATGCTCTCTTGACAGAACCCCAACATATAGGTTACAATACATAGTTGAAATACAGTATATTGAATGAAGGGGGCCTTCTTATGGCGACCAAGAAACCGGTCTACGGCAATGAGAGCATCACCGCCCTAAAGGGTGCCGACCGGGTGCGTAAGCGTCCCGGTGTTATGTTCGGCTCGGATGGGCTGGAGGGCTGTCAGCACGCCATATTTGAGATATTGTCCAACTCGGTGGATGAGGCTCGTGCCGGCTATGGCAGCAAGATCTTCATTACCCGCTATGAGGATCATTCCATTGAGGTACAGGATTTCGGCCGTGGTATCCCGGTGGACTACAACCAGAAGGAACAGCGCTTTAACTGGGAACTGATCTTCTGCGAATTGTACGCCGGCGGCAAATACGACACCGACGACTATACTTTGGGTCTGAACGGTCTGGGCGCTTGCGCCACCCAGTATGCCTCAGAGTATATGGACGTGGAGGTCAAGCGGGACGGGTTTATCTATACCCTGCATTTCGAACACGGTGAGAACGTGGGCGGGCTGAAAAAGGAACCCTATGCCAAAAAGGATACCGGCACCAAGATCCGGTTTAAGCCGGACATTCAGGTGTTCACCGAGATCGATGCGCCTGTTGCGTATTTTGACGACGTGTTGCGCCGGCAGGCGATCGTCAACCCCGGCATCCTGTTTCAGTTCAAGAATCAGGAGGGTCGGAGTTTCAATACCACCGACTATGTGTATGAAAACGGTATTGCCGATTATGTCAAAGAGTTTGCCGATGACAAGGCGTTGACCTCGGTGCAGAGTTGGTCTGCGGAGCGTGTGGGCCGTGACCGGGCGGACAAGCCGGAATATAAGGTCAAACTGAACGTGGCGATGTGCGTGTCCAACAAGGTCAACCTGTTGGAGTATTACCACAACTCCAGTTGGCTGGAGCACGGCGGCAGCCCTGACAAGGCGGTCAAGAGCGCCTTTGTGTCCCAGATCGATGCCTACCTCAAGAAGGCGGGAAAGTACCTGAAAAACGAGTCTAAGATCACGTTCCAGGATGTGCAGGACTGTTTGGTGTTGGTGTCCTCGTCTTTCTCCACCCAGACATCATACGAGAACCAGACCAAAAAGGCCATCAACAACAAGTTCATCCAAGAGGCGATGACCGAGTTTTTGCGGCACAGTCTGGAGGTCTATTTCATCGAGAACAAGATGGATGCGGACAAGTTGTGCGAGCAGGTGCTCATCAACAAGCGGAGCCGTGAGAAAGCGGAGACCACCCGCCTCAATCTCAAAAAGACCCTGCAGACCGGCAACGATCTGGCCTCTCGTGTCCCCGGTTTTGTGGATTGCCGCAGCCGGGATGTGTCCCGCCGGGAGTTGTTCATCGTGGAGGGTAAATCCGCTATGGGTGCCGTGGTGCAGGCCCGGGATTCCGAATTCCAGGCGGTGATTCCGGTCCGTGGCAAGATCCTCAACTGCCTGAAAGCGGAGTTTGATAAGATCTTCAAAAGCGAGATCATCGTCAATCTGCTGAAGATCCTCGGTTGCGGAGTGGAGGTGCGTTCTAAGTCCAACAAGAATCTGGCCACCTTTGACCTGAATGCCTTGCGGTTTAATAAGATCATCATCTGCACCGATGCGGACGTGGACGGATTCCAGATCCGCACCTTGATCTTGGCGATGCTGTATCGCCTGACCCCGACCCTCATTGAGAAGGGGTATGTCTACATTGCCGAAACCCCTCTGTATGAGATCAACACCAAAACCGACACCTATTTCGCCTATAATGAGAGCGAAAAGACCAAGATCTTGGAAGAAATCGACGGTCAGAAATACATCATCCAGCGGTCCAAGGGACTTGGTGAAAACGAGCCGGAGATGATGTCCCTGACCACTATGCACCCCGATACCCGCCGTTTGGTCAAGGTCAATCCCACCGATGTGGAGGAGACCGCCCACACCTTTGACGTCCTGTTGGGCGACGACCTGGACGGACGTAAGCGGATCATTGCTGAGCACGGTGCAGAGTATCTGGATATGTTAGACTTAGCGTAAGGAGGTGGGCTTTAAATGGCAAGAAAAACAAAGAAAGAGGCTGTGAAACCCACCAAGGGCACGCCCCAGAACGCCCACATCATCGGCTCCGGTGAGGTGGAACAGCAGATCATCACCGACACCCTGCGGGAAAACTATATGCCTTATGCGATGAGTGTAATTATGTCCCGGGCCATTCCGGAGATCGACGGCTTCAAGCCCTCTCACCGCAAGGTGCTGTATACGATGTATACGATGGGACTGCTCAAAGGCGGTCTTATTAAGTCGGCTCGTATTGCCGGCGAAACGATGAAACTCAATCCCCACGGCGATGCCGCCAACTACGACACGATGGTGCGTCTGTCCCGGGGTAACGAGGCGCTCCTGCACCCCTTTGTGGAGTCCAAGGGTAACTTCGGTAAAGCCTATTCCACCGATATGGAGTGTGCGGCCTCCCGTTATACCGAGGCAAAATTGGCGCCCATTGCGACAGAACTGTTTGCAGACATCGACAAGGATGCTGTGGATTTTGTGGACAACTTTGATGCCACGCTGAAAGAACCTTTGCTGTTCCCGGTGACCTTTCCGACCATTTTGGTCAACAACAACCTGGGCATTGCCGTCGGCATGGCCAGCAACATCTGTTCTTTCAATCTGGAAGAGGTGTGTGAGACCACCATCGCCCTGCTCAAAGACCCGGATCACGACATCCTCTCCACGCTGAAAGCGCCGGATTTCCCCGGCGGCGGTCAGTTGATATATAAGCGGGAGGATTTGGAGAAGATCTACGAAACTGGTCGGGGCAGTATCAAGGTGCGCTCGGTATACACCTACGATAAGTCCAACAACTGCATTGATGTGACCCAGATCCCCTATACCACCAGCATTGAGGCGATCATTGCTAAGGTGACGGATCTGGTCAAGGCCGGTAAGGTGCGGGAGATTAACGATATCCGTAATGAAACCGACCTGAACGGTCTAAAGATCACCATCGACTTGAAACGTGGCACCGACCCGGATAAATTGATGAACAAGTTGTTTGTTTCCACACCTTTGGAGGATTCCTTTGGCTGTAACTTCAACGTTCTGGTGGGCGGTGTGCCCATGGTGATGGGTGTCCGTGGTTTGCTGGATGAGTGGATCGGCTTTCGTATGGAGTGTGTCCGCCGCCGCACGTATTTTGACCTGTCCAAGGCCCGGGATAAATTGCATCTGCTGAAAGGTCTTGAAAAGATCCTGTTGGATATCGACCGTGCCATTGAGATCGTCCGGGAAACGGAGGAAGAGGCTGAGGTCGTTCCTAACCTGATGATCGGCTTTGGCATCGACCAGATCCAGGCGGAATATGTGGCGGAGATCAAACTGCGCCATCTGAACCGTGAGTATATTTTGAAACGGCTGGCGGATGTGACGGAACTGGAAAAACTGGTTGCCGACCTGGAGGATACCCTCAAGAGCAAGGCTCGTATCCGCCGCATCATCATCGAGGAATTGCAGGCTGTGGCCAAGAAATATGGTCAGCCCCGCCGCACCCAGCTTATCTATGCCACCGACATCGTAGAGGAGCAGGAGGAAGAGGAGCAGGTGGCGGATTATCCCTGCACCTTCTTCTTCACCAAAGAGGGCTATTTCAAAAAGATCACCCCTCAGTCCTTGCGTATGAGCGGCGAGCATAAACTCAAAGAAGGGGATGTCATTGTCCAAACGGTGGAAAGTTCCAATAACCGGGATCTGCTGTTTTTCAGTGACCAGTATACGGTGTATAAAAGCCACGCTTCCGATTTCAAAGACACCAAAACCAGCGTGATGGGTGACTATATCCCCGCCAAACTGGGCTTTGGGGAAGGGGAGAACGCCCGGTATATGGCGGTGCTGTCCGAGTATACCGGCTATATGCTGTTCTTCTATGAAAACGGTAAGGTGGCTAAGGTGGAGATGTCCACCTATGCCACCAAGACCAACCGCCGGAAATTGGTGGGCGCCTACAGCGATAAGTCGCCCCTAGTGGCTGCTTATTATGTGCCCCAGGACAGCGAGTTTATGCTGACCTCCACTTCCGGTCGTCGGCTGTTGCTCCACACCGGTGCCATCGCTCCTAAGTCCACCCGCAACACCATCGGTGTGCAGGTGATGACTCTCAAAGGCAAACACGTGCTGAAAGAGGTAACCCCCTTTGTGCCCGGTTCGGTGGTTAAGGAGAGCCGCTATCGCACCAAGTCGTTGCCTGCGGCCGGCGCTATGCCTCAGGCCGAGGATTTCGGCGAACAACTGACTCTGATGTAAAAAAGAAAACCGCTGCCGATTGCTCGGTGGCGGTTTTCGGCAGCGGTTACGGCAAACGCATCGGGTTTCATAACCGTTGCTGAGGGTTATTGTAACCGGAAAAATATATTTTATGCGAAATGAAAAAAGTACTTGCATTTCTGAAATAGTTGTGCTAGAATATATTGGATTTCATTGCAATATGTATTTGGAGGGTATTATCAATGTCTGTTTATGAGTATATTATCGGTGGCGTTCTGATCGTCGCCTCTCTGCTGGTCATCCTGGTGGTTCTGCTGCAGGAGGGCCGTCAGGCCAACGTGGGCGTTATCTCCGGTGCTGCTGACTCCTTCCTGGATAAGGGCGCCGCTAAGACCCTGGACCAGAAGTTGGCCAAGTGGACCAAGGTGATTGCCATTTCCTTCTTCGTGCTGGTTCTGGCCGGTATGATGGTGACCAAGTTCCTGAGCAGTGATGCTATTGCCAGTTACGGCGAGGATGAGAGCACCACCACCACCACCACGACCGCTGCCGAGGAAGATGCCGATTCCGAGGAGAGCGCTTCTTCTGCGGATGATTCCACTGAGGAGACCGACACCAACGATGCCGAGTTGGCGTGGTAATCTGTCCTGAATGAGATAAAAGGCTCCGTCTGTTGACGGAGCCTTTTTGCATATTGTTCGTCTATTTATCCCATACTCCTCATAGAATGTGTGGAAAGGGATGATTCGTGTGCAGTCATTACGGAAACTGTTGGTAAGAGAGGATACCCCGCCCGACCCGGTGATCGTGGCGGTGCGGGAGATCTGTGCCCGGATGGATGCGGTGCAGAATCGGTTTGAGATGGAGACCGACCCGGATCTGATCGAGGGGTGTATATACGAGCTGGAATCCCTCCGTGCCCAATACCGGTATTTGCTTCGCACCGCCCGCAAAGAGGGGATCACCTGTGGGGAAAAGGCTCATCTGTGGGGTGAATAGGGGATGAAGACGCTTAAACGTGTGTGGCGGTCCGGACTATGGGGCTTTGGCGCCTTGCTGGCGGTGAATACCGCCGGTGCTTTCACCGGCGTGACGCTGGGATATAGCCTGTTGTGTATCGGCGCCGCCGGCCTTCTGGGCGTTCCCGGCGTGGTGATGTTGACGGTGTTAGAGGGGATGCTGAAATAAAAACCTAAGTGTATGTAAAAAGAAAGACACGATTTTCATCGTGTCTTTCTTTTTGGGTGTTTTGAACTTAGTGGCACGAATGAATTGTGCCTGAAAACTGAAGATTTTTGAATTATGATATTAAGTTTGATCTATTCTTATATCAATGGACTTCAACTTGTGATTTTTTGCATAATCATATCCGTCCGACTTGCGTATATAATCAAAGAAATTTTCGTCGGTATCATCACTCCATAAAGTATCTTCGAGACAGCGATTTTCTTCATCAAGAGAAAATATTACACTTACTCGTAGCTGATAATATTCATCTTTTCCATCCGGATATTGTCTTACTAAATCATAGTAAAATAAATCTTCCCCCGTATAATCATAAACACCATACTCGTTTAGTAAAAGGTCATCTTCAATGGGGGAGTTGCACATTTTTTCAAAAACATTTATGATTTCGTCTAATGAATTGCTAGTTGAAATGTTATTCTGTAAATACTCTAATAATGACATATCATCGCCTCCTTGGGTTTAGTGTAGCATAAAAGCGGTGGAGGCGCAAGAGTTAGTGAAATCGTTCGCTTTGCTCACGGTGAAATCAAAG
>CAYSRL010000047.1:0-8709 GCA_964433515.1 uncultured Ruminococcus sp. | reverse complement strand
AACCCTGGACACCCTGATTAAGAGTCAGGTGCTCTACCAACTGAGCTAAAGGTGCCTGTCACCACGGGTTTTTCAAACCGCTTGACTATAATACACTATGGTTGTCCGTTTGTCAATACCCAATTTTAATTTTTTTGAACTTTTTTCAGCGAAAGAGTTGCAGAAAACTTTCCACCCATTCCACCACCTTAAACCGCACCTCATAGGTGTCCCCGGTGACAAAGGTCTGCTGGCGGGGGTCAAGCGCCTCTACCCCCTCGGTGGCGGCGCCCACACACAGGGGCGGATACACCACACACCACCAGTTTTGCCCTTTCCCTTCCCCCAAGGTCACCCGCACCGCATCGTACATACCGGCGGGCAGGGTGGTGTCGCCGTATTGCCGGGTGGTGAAATACATCCTTGTCATCTCCACCTCCACCGGATAATCGCACCCGGCATCCGCCACCGTTTGCCGGGCGATCTCCCGGATCTGGGGCAGTTGGTCGGCGGCGGCAGAGCGGGCCTGTTCCGGGTTGTCGGCCGCCCACCCCTCGGTGGCGGCCACCACCGCATCCCGGACCAGGAGTTTCACCGTCTGGTCGGCGGTGGAGTCGGAGTTGGCCAGGATGTGCAACCGCACCACGTCCTCCCGCACGCCGTCAGCCTGTCCGTATACGCCCAACAGGGAGCAGAGCAGACATAGCGCCAGCCCCCCGGTCACCGCCTTGATGATTCGTCTGTAAGGTATCATAAAAAAACCGCCCTTTCCGTTCTGTCGAGAACAGTGTGGGCGGTTTTCAATGGCTTTATGCACGTTTTGCTAAATAATTCCAGCGCAAGGCCGGCAGATAAAAGCGGTCGGGTAATCCTTTTGCAGTTCCGCAAGGCAGTTGTCGGCGCTCTCGTCGTTGTCGAAAACGGCGAACACGCAACTGCCGGAGCCGGTCATCTGACTGCACAGAGGGTCAAACTGCTCCATACGGCGGCGGATATCCGCCACGCCGTCCAGTTGGGTTGCCACCTCAAAGACGTTCACCGCCTGCTTACACACACCGACAAGATCGCCGGCCTTTAGGGCGGCGATGGCGGCGGCATTGTCCGGGCGGGTGGTGATGGCGGCGTTGTCCACGGCGGCATAGGCCTCTTTGGTGGAGATGCCCTGGGCGGGCTGGGCCACCACGATAGGGCAGTCCGGCAACAGCGGCAGGGGGGTGATCTCCTCGCCGATACCGGTGACATAGGCGGTGCCGCCCACCAGGCAGAAAGGCACGTCCGCCCCCACCGTCAGGCCGATCTCACAAAGTTGTTCGGCAGACAGACCCGCCTCGTATAGCCGGTTGAGGGCCACCAGCACCCCGGCGGCGTCGGCAGAGCCGCCGCCCATCCCCGCCTGGCGGGGGATGTGCTTGGTCAGGGTCAGATGGGCGCCGCCCGGTATCCCGGTGGCGGACAGGAAGGAAACTGCCGCTTTATAGGCAGTATTCTTCTCGGTTGGGCAACCGCAGTCCCCGGCGTCCAGGGTGACCATTCCGGGGGCGGCTTTTTCCGCCGTGACGGTGTCATACACGCTCACCGACTGAAAGAGGCTCTCCAGCAGGTGATAGCCGTCCGGGCGGGTTCCCACGATGTCCAGGGTCAGGTTGATCTTGGCCGGGGCCAGAACGGTCACTGACATAAGCCGTTTTCCTCCAAAAATTCACGGATGCGGCGCAGCGCCTCGGTGATGTGCTTGAGGGAATAGCAATAGGAAATGCGGACGAATCCCTCGCCGGACTCGCCAAAGGCGTTGCCGGGCACCACCGCCACGTGTTTTTCCATCAGCAGGCGCTGGCAGAACTCCTCAGAGGTCATCCCGGTCTTTTGGATGGAGGGGAACACGTAGAAGGCGCCCTCCGGCTCGAAACAGGTAAGCCCCAGTTTGTTCAGTTCGTCCACGATATAGCGCCGGCGCATATCGTATTCGTCCCGCATCTGTTCCACGTCGCTGTCACCGCCCGTCATAGCCTCGATGGCGGCATACTGGGCGGTGGTGGGGGCGCACATAATGGCGTATTGGTGCAGTTTGGTCAAAAGCGCCATCAACGGCTGGGGGCCGCAGGCATATCCCAGGCGCCAGCCGGTCATAGCAAACGCCTTGGAAAAGCCGGAGACCAGTATGGTCCGCTCCCGCATACCCGGCAGAGAGGCGATGCTCACGTGCTCCCGGCCATAGGTCAGTTCGCCATAGATCTCATCGGACAGCACCAGAACGTCGGTGCCCCGGAGCACCTCTGCCAACGCCTCCAACTCCTCCCGGGGCATAATGGCGCCGGTGGGGTTGTTGGGGAAGGGGAGCACCAGCAGTTTGGTCTTGTGGGTGATGGCGGCGGCGACGGTCTCCGCCTTAAGGCGAAAGGCGTCCTCCGCCCGGGTGGTCAGCGCCACCGGCACACCGCCGGCCATCCGGGTCAGCGGGTCATAGCACACAAAACTGGGCTCGGGGATCAGCACCTCGTCACCGGGGGCGATGAGGGCACGGAAACACAGGTCGATGGCTTCACTGCCACCCACCGTGACCAAAATTTCATGTTTGGGGTCATAGGACAGATCAAACCGCCGGTCAAGATACTTGCCGATGGCCTCACGCAGAGCCAGCAGACCCGCATTGGGGCTGTACCAGGTGCGTCCCTTTTCCAGGGTCTTGATGCCCTCCTGCCGGATGTGCCAGGGGGTGGCAAAATCCGGCTCGCCCACCGACAGGGAGATGACCTCTTCCATCTCGGCGGCGATGTCAAAGAATTTCCGGATGCCGGAGGGTTTCATCTCCTTAAGCGTCCGGTTCACCAGTTTATCGTAGTTCATAGATTGCCTCGCTCGTCCTGCTCCTCATCGGCAAACAGAACGCCACGCTCCTTGTATTTTTTCAGCACGAAATGGGTGGCGGTGGCCAGCACACCGTCCAGAGAGGACAGCCGTTTGGCCACAAACAGCGCCACGTCTTTAAAGGAGCGGCCGTTGACCGTCACCATCAGGTCGTGACCGCCGCTCATCAGGGACAGGCTTTCCACCTCGTCCATAGCCATAATGGTTTTGGCGATACCGTCAAAGCCCTCGTCCTTGGAGGGGGCGATGGAGAGTTCGATGATGGCGGTGACCACCTCTTCACCGGTCTTCTCCCAATCGATGAGGGGTTTATAACCACGCACCACGCCCTCTTTTTCCAGTTTGGCGATGGCGGCGTTCACCTCGTCCTCGGTCATATTCAGCATCACCGCCATCTGCTCACCGGAGAGCCGGGCGTTGTTGTTCAGCAGTTTCAGCAATTTGTCCATCATTCGTTCCTCCTTGCTTTTTTATAACGTCAGTATACACGAAAGGGGTCTCCCGGTCAAGACAGCGGTTTCTTTCGCTGCACCTTGGTGCGGTTCCCGTCCGGGTCCACCACCACGGTGTTGTCCAGTTGGGCGGTGAGGCTGGCCCGGAATCCGGCGATGTATTCCGCCCGCAGAGCCGCTTGCTCCTCCAGTTCCTGGGGGGTGAGCCCCTCAGTTTTTTTCTTGCGGGCCAGTTGGTTGATGCGGTCGATTTTTTTCTGTTCCATATTCATTCCTCCGCTTTTTGGAATATCGGGTCGAAATAGGCTTGGCTGTCCACCCCATTGGGACGGAGATACCGCCCCAACCGCCATAAACTGTCCGGGTCTCGGGTCACCCGGCTGACCCGCTCTTCGCAGGAGAGGGTGGCCCGGAACCCCAACTCCCGCAGCACCGGGTCGGTGCCGGCGGCATAGGCGCCGAAGGGATACACAAAGGCGGCAGGGGTCACCCCCACCTGGTCTTTCAGCAGTTGGGAGGCCTTGTTCAGGTCGTCGGTGAGAGCCTGCCGATACGTTTGGCTGTCCTCGCCCTTCTTTTGCACAACGCCTTTCCAGGTCTGGTCGATGTGGTGCAGGTCATAACTGTGGTGCTGGATCTCCCACACCCCGGATTCCACCATTTCGGTCAGTTGTTCCCAGGTGACGTGGGAGTACCGGGGCTTATCCTGTTCCTCCGGATGGTCGGAATAAAATTCCGATACACTGCCGATGGGTGAGATCACCGCCCGCATCCCATACTGCTTCAGCAGGGGCTGGGCATAGAGATAGTTGTTGTAATACCCATCGTCAAAGGTGAGCATCACCGGTTTGTCCGGCAGGGGCGTTCCCTCGTCCACATAGGCGATGAGGTCTGCCACCGTGACGGTGGCATAGCCGTTTTCGCATAGGTATTGCAGATCCTGCTCAAACAGGGCGGGGTCGATGACATAGGTGCTGTCACCGCCGGGGAGCAGGCTGTGGTACATAATGATCGGCACCGCCACACCGGTTTCGGTGGCGGTGACCGGCTTTGCGGCGGGGGAAACCCACCGCAGGGTGGCGGTGAACACCATCACCGCTATCGGCAACAGCCACCGGCGATAACGCCGGGGCGTAACGATCCAATACATAGTCATCCCTCCCATACCAATATAGCGGCGGGACAAGGAGAATATGTATGAAACAGCGTACCGGTTTATTCCACGCCGGACTCACCGCTGTCGATGAGGGCGGTGGCTTCGCTTTCGGAGAGGCTGGTGACGCTGGCCAACTTCCGCTGGATCTGGCGGGTGCGGACACCCACCAGCTTGTCCAGCTCGTTGCCGGCCTGTTCCAGCCGTTGCTGGGCGGCCTCCACCACGTTGCCGAACCGTTCGAACTCGGTCTTGACGGCGCCCAGCAGTTTCCATACCTCGCCGGAACGCTTTTGGATGGCCAGGGTCTTAAAGCCCATTTGCAGGCTATTGAGCAACGCCGCCATGGTGGTGGGGCCGGCGATGTTGATGTGGTATTCATTCTGCAGGGACTCGATCAGGCCACGGCGCACCACCTCGGCATACAGCCCCTCAATGGGCAGGAACATAATGCCGAAATCGGTGGTATAGGGCGGCGCCACATACTTGTCCCGGATATCCCGGGCAAAGGACCGGATGCGTTGCTCCAGCACGTTGCCGGCGGCCTTGACCGCCTCGGCATCGCCGGAGTCATAGGCATCCAGAAGTTGGGCATAGGCATCCACCGGGAATTTGGCGTCGATGGGCAGCCAGATGGTGCCCTCGTCGGCGCCGGGGAGTTTCACGGCGTATTCCACGTAATGGGTGGTGTTCGGGCGGGTCTTGACGTTGGCCTCGTACTGCTCCGGGGCCAGGATCTGCTCCAGAATGGCGCCCAACTGCACCTCGCCCAGCACGCCACGGGTCTTCACGTTGGACAGCACCTTTTTCAGGTCGCCCACGCCGTTGGCCAGGGTCTTCATTTCGCCCAGACCGGCATAGACCTGTTCCAGCCGCTCGTTGACCAACTGGAAAGACTGGGTGATGCGGTCGTTGAGGGTCTTTTGCAGTTTTTCGTCCACCGTCTGGCGCATCTGCTCCAACTGACGGTTGTTTTCCTCCCGGATACCGCCCAACTGGGTCACCATCGCCTTGCGGATGCTCTCCAGATTTTCGTTGACGGCGGTGTTGGCGTTTCCTTGGGCGGTGAGCAACACCTGGCTCATATTCTGCATACTCTGCTGGATGGCCTCGTTGCTTTCCCGGCGGCTGGCACGCTGTTCCTCCAGCATTTCTTTCTGCATCCGGTCAAGGCGCTCTTCCAGATGCCGGAGGGCGGTGTCGTTTTTCTGCCGTTTCAGCAGTACCGCCAGCAGGCAGACCGCCACCGCCAACAGCACCAACGAGGCAATACCGATATACAATTCCAGACTCATAGTGGTTCCTCCTAACGCCAACCTTTACGGTCGTCGTGTTGCAAAAAGAGCCGCTTTAGATGGTATCGTCATCGTCGTCGGTGGCGTTTCGGCTGTTCACCTGACGGTTAAAGCGACGCATTTCCTTTTCATTATACTGCCGGGGAAGGGTCTTTTTCGGGACATTGTCTTGCTCCGGTTGGGGCAGGGTGTCCACAAACACCGGCTCTTCGGCAGGGGCGCTTGGGGCGGCGGGGGATTCCTCTTCCTCCACCTCCAGGTTCAGATCCAACCGGGCCTGCTTGTCCGCACCGGGGTTTTCCTTGTAATAGGGGTCGATGATCAGCCGTTTGATGGCCGGGAAGATGCAGAACTGGATCAGCAGCGACCGGAACCCCGGCACCACCGACGCCAAGAGAATCAGGACCACCGCCAGCACGGTGATGCCGAAAGACCCTTCGGCAAACAACAGCACCACACCGCCCAACAGGGCGTATACGGCGATCAGCACCACCGAAATGAGCAGGTTCACCGGCAGGTTGGCGCAGGCAAACAGAAACGCATTCTTATAGATCTGCTTTACGCTCAATTTAAAGGTGATGGTCAAAAAGGGGATGTAGTATTTCATCCAGGTAAAGGTGACGTACACCATCAACGTCACCGCAATGATGACATAATCCAGCCAGGTGAAGGTGGGCTCGGCGGCGCCGAACAGGGCACTGCCGTACACGAACATATTGTAAAACAGCACCGCCGTCACCAGGGTGTTGATGATACCGATGGGCAGAGCGCTTTTCCAGTTTTTCTTGATGGACTCGAAGAAATCCTCTTTGATAAAGGCGTGTTTCTCCCGGGCAAAATTCCGGCTGATGAGGGTGAGTCCCGCATCCGCCAGACCCCGGGTGAGGACAGGCAGGTTCACCAGTGTCCACAGAATTCCCGCCAGAGCCAGTTTCCAGAATTTCCGCATCCAGATTTCAAAAAACACCACAAAGGGGCGTTTTTGGGGCCCGTTTTTGGCAACGCCGGGTCCTTCCTTATCGTAGTTGAACAGACCAAATATTCCTGCCAAGATCGTCACTCCTTGTGCGGCGGTGATCCGCCGCTTGATTTTATAAGAATTGGGGCAACAACGCCCGCAAAAGTACGTCCGCCAGCCCTATCGCCACCGCCGCCGCCAGAAACAGCAAAAAGCGGAGGCTATACAGCCGAAAGGAGTTCCACAGACCGCCCTCACCGCCGGGCAGCAACTGACGGCTGAGCCGTAAGGACAGCCGGAGACTTTGGACGCCGGCGGCGGTGAGCAGGGCACTGGTAAGCAGTCCCACAGGCAGTATCAGCACCGCCACGGACAGCATCCCCCGGAACCCCAGGTGATAGTAGTGGGCCTCGGTGAGCCCCAACCCCAAGCCGTAGAATACCGGCACCGCCAGAATGAAAGGGGCGCCGCACCCCCACAGCCCCAGCAGATACAGGGCGGTGAGCATCGTCAGGGTGGAGAAGGAGCTGTTCCACAGCGCCTGTCCCCATCCGGCAAGACCTGTCCCCACCGGGGACAGCGCCAGCAGTTCGTCCGGCGGGTTCACCGCCGGATAGACCGCTACCCCTGCCATAACCCCAATCAGAAGCAGTCCCACAAAGGGGAACAGCCGGCGGTTATCGGCGAGGAAGCGGGCGATTTCCCGCCGGTGGCGGGTGGTTGTCCGTTTCATAGGCATCCCTCCGCCACAGTGTATGTGGCCGGTGGGACAAATAGAACAAAAAGCGGAGCAGTCCGGCCAAAATCGGTCGGTCCTACTCCGCCTCTTTCAGCGTCGTTTTCGGTTGACCCCCAGTATACCGCCCACCGCCCCGCAGACGGTTAGCACCGCCGCTTTGATGAGGGCATAGACGCCGTCCACGCCGCCGTCCCGGACAAGACCGGACAGCAACAGGACAAGGTATAGCAGTATACCGCAGGCGGCCCCTGTCAGCAGACCTCGCTTTCTGGAGATCAGCGTGGCGGTCAGCCCGGCGGCAAAGGCGCCAAAACCGGCGGCGCACACCGCCAATGGGGCAACCGCACTGTGCGGGATGTCGGCGGTGTTCATAAGCAGAGCCGCCAGCAACAGCAGCAGGGTGCAACATAGCGCACCCACACACAGACCGAGGCCCAAAGGGCGCAAAGCGGCCAGCCAAGGGGTCTTGGATTTTTCATGGGGTTTCATAGGGGTCCCTCCTGCCACACAGATGTTGGTTCATACTATGCGGCGGGGGGAGAGATTATGCGATGGACCGATCAGATATCGTCGTCGTCATCGTCATCGTCGTCGTCGATGGGATCCTCGTGCTTGGTGTGCACCGTCTGGATGGCCCATTTCTCAAACTGGATCTTGCTGCGGTCGGCGCCGGTCTCGATGGTGACGGTCTCGTCTTTGATGGAGACCACACGGCCCTTGACACCGCCGATGGTGGTCAGTTCATCGCCCACCCGCAGGTTGTTACGCATTTTTTGCTCTTCCTTCTGGCGCTTCTGCTGGGGACGGATGGTGACGAAATACATCAGCACCAGCATACCGATCATAATGATCAGGAAGCCGTATTGGGCGAAGAAAGCGGCAAAGCCGGTCAACT
The DNA here is from genome assembly GCA_964433515.1 of uncultured Ruminococcus sp. Lineage (GTDB taxonomy): Bacteria > Bacillota > Clostridia > Oscillospirales > Acutalibacteraceae > UBA5905. The sequence continues at coordinate 373 of CAYSRL010000047.1, read as the reverse complement.
CCTCGCCGGTGCCGGTGGCGGTGTCGGTGGCGGCGTCGGAAGCCAGATAGTTCAGAAAGTTCATAGTCAATACCTCCAAATATACAATATTTATATCATTATAATCGTTTCTTTTGAAAAGTGCAAGCCTTTCTTGAGTCTGGGGAAAATTTTAACGGTTTATTCAAATTCGCACATCCAGAAAGCCTGTGTATTTCTGATAGAACTCCTCAAAGGTGCCCTCGTCCAGCGCCTGACGGATGCGCTCCATCAGCCGGTTGTAGAAATACAGGTTGTGCTGGACGGTCAGCCGCATACCCAGCATTTCACCGGCTTTGAGCAGGTGGCGGACATAGCCCCGGGAATACCGGCGGCAGGTGGGGCAGTCGCACTC
>CAYSRL010000046.1:0-8711 GCA_964433515.1 uncultured Ruminococcus sp. | reverse complement strand
ACCGGGCGGTCAGCCGTTTATTGCTATAAAAACTTTTCAAAAAAACTTACACGGTCAAAATATTTTCTGCCTCGGCGCAAAGTTTCTGTTCCAATGCGGCGGCGGCGGCAGGGGTCTCACCGATAGCGGTGATGTACGCCTTGACCTTGGGCTCGGTGCCGGAGGGACGGACGATAAAGCCGGCGCCGCCCTCCAGGGTATAGGCCAGCACGTCCGACTTGGGCAGGGTCAGGGGGGTGCGGTCGCCGGTGACGAAATCGGTGGCGACACGCTCGCCATAGTCGGCGCAAGCCACCACCGGGATACCGGCAATGGTCTTGGGCGGGCACTGACGCAGGCCGGACATCAGTTTCTGCATATCCAGCATACCCTGCTCGCCCTCAAAGGCCACGTTCACCAGGGCGTTGCGATAGAAGCCGTGCTCCTGATAGAGTTGTTCCATCCGCTGGAGCAGGGACAGACCCTGTTTGCGGTAATAGGAGGCCATCTCCACGATCAGCATCGAGGCCACCACGGCGTCCTTATCCCGGACATAGCCGCCGGCCAGATAGCCGTAACTCTCCTCAAAGCCGATGACATAGCGGTGCTCCTGCCCCTCTTTCTCCAGCATACCGATCTGCTCGCCGATATACTTAAAGCCGGTCAGCAGGTCACGGAGTTCGCAGTCGTATTTTTTGGCGATGGATTTTGCCATATTGGTGGTGACGATGGTCTTGATGACCACCGGGTCCTCCGGCAGGGTGCCGTTGGCCTTCCGGCAGGACACCACATAATCCAGCAACAGGCATCCCACCTCGTTTCCGGACATCAGGGTATAGTCGGCGCCATCCCACACAGCGATGCCCACCCGGTCGCAGTCCGGGTCGGTGGCCAGCAGCAGGTCGGCGGGCTGGGGCAGAGCCTTAGCGGTCTTCAGCGCACACTCAAAGGCCTGGCGGATCTCCGGGTTCGGGAAGGGGGCGGTGGGGAAATTGCCGTCCGGCAGTTCCTGTTCGGGCACGATGGTCACGTCCTGGATACCCACCCGGCGGAGCATCTCCCGGACCGGCAGGTTGCCGGTGCCGTTGAGGGGGGTATACACCAGGCGCAGACCCGCCTCGGCGATGATGCCGGGGTTGACCTGCTGTTCCAGCACCTTTTCGGTATAACTATCCAGCACCGAATCGGGAATCAGAGAGATCTTGCCGGCGGCCACAGCCTCGTCATAGGTCATGGTCTTGACATCCTCAAACAGATCCACCTTGGTGATGAAAGAGGTCACGTCGTTTGCATCGGAATCGGTCATCTGGCATCCGTCGGGGCCATAGACTTTATAGCCGTTGTATTTGGCGGGGTTGTGGCTGGCGGTGACCATAATGCCCGCCTGACAGCCATAATACCGCACCGCATAACTGAGCACCGGGGTGGGCTCCAGCTGAGGGAACAGGTGGACGGCGATGCCGTTGGCGGCCAGCACACAAGCGGCCTCCCGGGCGAACCGGTCCGATTTGATGCGGGAGTCGAAGGATACCGCCACCTTAGCGGTGTCATAGCGATGGTTGAGGTAATCTGCCAGACCCTGGGTGGCCTTGCGGACGGTGTAGATGTTCATCCGGTTGGAGCCGGCGCCGATAACGCCACGCAGACCGCCGGTGCCGAAGGCCAGTTCCCGATAGAACCGGTCACGGATCTCTCCCTCCTGCCCCTTCACGGCGTTCAGTTCTGCCGTGATGTCGCTGTCCTCGGTGGCACGGGCACACCACAGGTCGTATTTTGCCATAATATCCGTCATAGTAATCCCTCCTATGTCAATGGTGGGCATTTCCGCCCACGTTCCTATTCATTATAGCACGGCCATTCCTAAAAAACAACTGCAAATTATAAAACTTGCCAATTGGGGTGGTTTTGTGGTAGAATAGATAATAGGTATCGTGTTAAGAGAAAGGAGGTGCCGCTATGGATAAAAGACCCCATCCCGCCAAACGGTTGCTCCACGGTCTGCTGGCGCTGGATTTTCCCGGCCATTCCATCGAGGTGGAGGCGGTGCCTCTGCCCTGCCCCGGTCTGCCCCGGGCGTTTCATCTGGCCAGGGTGGCGGTGGTGGCGGACGTCCATCTGCCCGACCTATTGGTGTCCCAAAGCCGGCTGGTGGGGTGTCTGCGGATGCAAAAGCCGGACGCCATCTTTTTGCCGGGGGATCTGACCAACAGTTATACCGATTTTGATGCCGCCGGTTTGCGGCGGCTGGCCGGCGCCCTTGTGGAGATCGCTCCCTGCTTTGCGGTGCCGGGCAACCACGAATGGCGGCTTGACCGAGAGCCCGCCTATCGCAAGATCCTCACCGCCTGCGGCGTGCAGTATCTCTGCGACAGTTATGCCGATTGGCACCACAAGGGCGGTGTCCTGCGCCTATACGGTATGGGGCGGCGCCGTCCGAAACCGCTGGAGGTCTCCGGCCAGCCCGGTATCGTGCTGGCCCACCGCCCGGAATATATGCCCTATTACAAAGAGGCCGGATGGAACATCGTCGTCTGCGGTCACGCCCACGGCGGTCACGCCCGGGCGGGCAACGCCTCGCTGTATGCCCCGGACCAGGGATTCTTCCCCAAATACACCCACGGCATTTATGAAGAGGGAAACACCCGGATGGTGGTCAGCCGGGGTCTGGGCAACAGTTCCATCCCCTGGCGGGTGAACAACCCGCCCCATCTGCCGATTCTGATCTTCATCGCCCAATAACACAAAAAGGAGTTTGCTATGTCCCGTTCTAAACCAAAAAAGAAACCAAAGAAATGTTGTCTGCGTAAGGTTTTTGCCTTCTTCCAGGGTATTAAGTTCCGCAATCTGCTGATACTCACCCTGGCCGGCGCCATCAATGCCTTCGGCATTACTATGTTCCTCAACCCGGTGAATCTGTACGATAGCGGTATCTCCGGCACCTCGATGCTGTTGGATCAGATGGTCGCCCCGGTGTCGTTATCCATCTTTTTGCTGGTGCTGAATATCCCTCTGTTTCTCTACGGCCTGAAAAAGCAGGGGCGGGTATTCACCCTCTACGCCATCTACACGGTGACCATTTATTCCCTGTGCGCCTGGCTGATCACCGATGTGTTGCCGGTGGATGTGAGCATCGCCTCCCCTCTGGCGCAGCAGGATCTGCTGCTGTGCGCCCTGTTCGGCGGTCTTATCTCCGGTGTGGGCAGCGGTCTGGCCATCCGTGGCGGCGGCGCTATGGACGGCGTGGAGATTATGGCGGTCATCTTTGCCAAGCGGCTGGGGGTGTCGGTGGGCACCTTTGTGATGATCTATAACGTGCTGTTGTATGTGTTGTGCGGATTCTGGCAAGGCTCCTGGATCCTGCCTCTGTACTCCATCGTGGCCTACACCGTGGGCGTCAAGGTGATCGACTATGTGGTGGAGGGCTTTGACCGTGCCAAGTGTGCCAACATCGTGACGGTCAAGCCGGAGGAGGTCTGTGCCGCTCTCTCCGCCACCTTCGAAACCGGCACCACCCGGATGGAAGCCTACGGCGGATATTCCAACACCCCGAAAACTATGGTGTATTTTGTGGTCAACCGCTTTCAGGTGACCAAAATGACCGAACTGGTTCACGACATCGACCCCACCGCCTTTATCACCATCAGCGAGGTGGCGGACGTGTTCCCCGCTAACATCGACAAATAAACGGACACAAAAACAGCCGAGGCGTCAGCCTCGGCTGTTTTTCATTCTCTTAATCCAAGAAGTCTTTCAGTTTCTTGCTGCGGCTGGGGTGACGGAGTTTCCGCAGAGCCTTGGCCTCGATCTGGCGGATACGCTCACGGGTCACGTCAAACTCCTTGCCCACCTCTTCCAGGGTGCGGGGACGGCCGTCCTCCAGGCCGAACCGCAGGCGGAGCACCTTGGCCTCCCGGTCGGTGAGGGACTGGAGCACCTCCTCCAACTGCTCTTTGAGCAGGGTGTGGGAGGCGGCATCCGCCGGTGCGGGGGCATCGTCGTCGGGGATGAAGTCGCCCAGGTGGCTGTCCTCCTCCTCGCCGATGGGGGTCTCCAGAGAAACCGGCTCCTGAGCCACCCGCATGATCTCACGGACCTTATCCACCGGCATCGCCAGTTCCTCGGCGATCTCCTCGGCGGTGGGCTCGTGACCGTTCTTGTGCAGAAGCTGGCTGGACACCTTCTTCACCTTGTTGATGGTCTCCACCATATGCACCGGGATGCGGATGGTGCGGGCCTGGTCGGCAATGGCACGGGTGATGGCCTGACGGATCCACCAGGTGGCATAGGTGGAGAATTTAAAGCCCTTGGTATAGTCAAACTTCTCCACCGCTTTGATCAGACCCAGATTGCCCTCCTGAATCAGATCCAGGAACTGCATACCCCGGCCCACATACCGTTTGGCGATGCTGACCACCAGACGCAGGTTGGCCTCGGACAGACGCTTTTTGGCGTTGTCGTCGCCCTCAATGATCCGCATAGCCAGGGCGGTCTCCTCTTCGGGGGTCAGCAGGGGCACACGACCGATCTCTTTCAGATACACCTTGACCGGGTCGTCGATGGCCACCTGCTCGGTGGGCGCCGGCGCTTCCGCCTCTTCGGCGGTTTCCTGGGGGGCCTCGTTAAAATCCAGTTCCTCCAGATTGACGTTGGCAAAATCGTCTACCACCTCAACGTTGTTGGCCTCCAACTGTTCATACAGTTTGTCCATCTGCTCCGGATCAAAGTCGAACAGTTCCATCGAGTCCATGATCTCCTGGGCGGTCAGTTTGCCCTTGCTCCGGCCCATTTCTACCAGATCGGAAATCAGGGTGGCCTTGTCCTTCTTGACGGGCTGGCCGTTTTCGTCATACTGGATGACGATGTCCTCGTTTTCGGTTGCGGGGGTTGCCTCCGCCGGGGTGGGTTCCAGAATAGCGTCGTTCTGCTTGGTCATATTGCATCCATCCTTTCTTTTGGGTTGTCATTTTTCTTGTTTACGGTTGCGGAGCGTGTCCATCATTTTCAGAATATCCTCATCCGAAGCATCGGCGGGATCTTCCATCTGCAACAGGGAGTGTTCCTCCCGGATGATGGCGGCATACCGGGATACCTCTTCGGGGGTCATACTTCGCTCCCCCACGTCCCGGACCATCCGGGCAATATACGCCATCCCATCCTGGTCATAGTCAGCGGCCAGAAAAGCCAGCTCCACCAACAGACCCTGTCGGTCACGGTCCAACAGCCGGGTGTATAGTTCCCGGTTAAAAGAGGTGACCATCTGCTCCGGGGATAGGGTCGCCCGCACCGGTTTGATATAGTCGGGGTGGAGTATCAGGGTGCCCAGCAGGCTCTCCTCCGCCGAGGCCGCCCGGGTGTGTTTGACCGCCTCCGGGTTGACCTGCCGCATCTCCTTTTGCTCCTTTCGGAGCAGGTTGGGCAGTTGATAGCGGATCTCCTGCCGGTTCTTTTTCTTCCGGGTCTGCTCCACCTCCTGCAGAATGGCGTCCTTGGACACCTTCAGCAGGTCGCTCAGCCGCCCGGCATACAGATCCCGCTCCACCGGGCTGTCCAACGCCGCCAACACCTTGGCCGCCTCTTGATAATAGGCCAGTTTGCCCTCGGAGGTGAGGATGTTGTGGGTCTTGCCGATCTCCAGAAGCCGGTGCTCCACCGCATTGGCGGACCGCTCTAACAGCAGTTTGAAGGCGGAGGCACCGTTTTTCTTGATAAACTCGTCCGGGTCCTTGCCGTCCGGGATGGTGACCACCCGGACATCCAGACCGGTGCGCCGCAGGTTGTCGATAGCCCGGCGGGTGGCTTTTTGCCCCGCACCGTCGGCGTCGAAGATCAGATTGATGCGGTCGGCATACCGGGCGATCAGTTGCATCTGCTCCTCCGGAAAGGAGGTGCCCAGCGCCGCCACCGTGTTGGTGAACCCCGCCTGATGCATAGCGATCACATCCATATAGCCTTCGCAGAGATTCAGTTCTCTGCCCGCATTTTTAGCAAAATTCAAAGCAAACAGATTGCGGCTTTTGGAAAAGGCCAGGGTGGATTCGGTGTTGATGTATTTGGGCTTGCTGTCGTCCAGCACACGGCCGCCGAAACCCACCACATTCCCTCGGATGTCGATGATGGGGATCATCACCCGGTTGCGGAACACGTCATAGGTGCTGCCGTTGCGTCCCCGGGCCGCCAGAAAGGCCGCCACCAATTCCTCATCCTTAAAGCCTTTTTGCCGCAGAGCCTTTAGCAGATAATCCCAACCGGCGGGGGCAAAGCCCAACCCAAAATGCTTGATGGTGGCATCGGTATAGCCCCGGTCGTGGTAATAGTCCAGCGCCACTTTGCCCTCCGGGCGGTATAGAGCGGCGTGATAGAGGCGGGCCGCCTCCCGGTTGGCCTCCAGTATCCGCATCCGCAGACGGGAGGTCTGGTCGTTTTCCCGCCGGTTTTCCGGCATTTTCATACCGCTTCGATCCGCCAGAAATTTTACCGCATCCATATAGTCCAGATTTTCGATCCGCTTGACAAAGGTGATGACGTCGCCGCCGGCACCGCAGCCAAAGCAGTAGAAAGAATTGGTCTCCGGATACAGATTGAAAGAGGCGGTCTTTTCCCCGTGGAAGGGGCAAAGCCCCACCAGGTTACGGCCCCGCCGTTTGAACGCCACGTAACTGGACGCCACGCTCTCGATATCGTTTTTGGACAGCAGTTCCTGTATAAAACTATCCGGCAAAGCCATATTTCCGCCTCCTTTCCTGTGTTTTTACGTCAATACCGTTTCATCGACCAACTGCGGGGCACGTACAATTCGTGATACATCTCCAGGGCGAAGTTGTCGGTCATACCCGCCACGTAATCGCACACCGCCCGGGCGGTGCCGTCCTGTTCCCGGACCAGAGCGTATTCCTCCGGTAATTTATCCGGGTTGTTGACAAAATGGTCAAACAAGGCAGACACGATGCCGTCCACCTTGGTCTCCTCCGCCTTGGCCTCGGAGTTGAGATAGAGATAATCGTACATATAGGTATGTAGATCCCAGAAATGGGGTTCCACCGCCGGGTCCATCCCCACCGTATCCCCTTGACTGCCGGTGATCATCGCCGTCACCAGCGTATCGATACGGCTCTTGGTGTCATCCCCCAGATGCATATGCAGTTCCAGCGGAATGTCCGCCTCCCGCAATACGCCGGCCCGGATGGCATCGTCCATATCGTGGTTGACATAAGCGATCTTATCCGCCCAACGGACGATGCGCCCCTCCAGCGTGGACGCCTCCTCACCGCCGGTGTGGTGCAGCATACCGTCCCGCACCTCCCAGGTCAGATTAAGCCCCATACCGGTATTCTCCAGTTTCTCCACCACCCGGACGCTCTGCTCATAGTGGCGGAAACCGCCCTCAACGCACTTGTTCAGGCACCGCTCGCCGGCGTGGCCAAAGGGGGTATGCCCCAGGTCGTGGGCCAGCGCCACCGCCTCGGTCAGATCCTCGTTCAGCCGCAGAGCCCGGGCAATGGTCCGGGCGATCTGGGCCACCTCCAGCGTGTGGGTCAGCCGGGTGCGGTAGTGATCCCCCTCCGGGGCCAGAAACACCTGGGTCTTATGCTTTAAACGGCGAAAGGATTTGCAGTGGAGCACCCGATCCCGATCCCGCTGATAGGCGGTGCGATAGGGGCTCTCCTGTTCCGGGCGTTGCCGACCCCGGCTCTCGGCGGACAACGCCGCATAAGGGGACAATATCTCTTTTTCGATCTCTGCCCAAGTTTTTGCCATAGTCGGCCCTCCTTTTTCGCTTTATATACTGTTATACGCACAAAACGGAAAAAATCCTGTTTATTTCATCAAAAAATTTGCGGTTTTGGCGATTTTTTATTTCACCGGGAAGGGAGCAAATTCCTCGCCGGTGAAAGTGGCGGTCAGCCGCCCGTTGCTCCGGTCGATAAGGGCGGCCTCCAGATGTCCCCGACCCTCCTGGGGGATGGAGAAGGACACCGTGACCGCCTCGCCAAAGGCGGTGTCGGTGACCGTTGCCCCTTCCTCTGCCAAAAAGGCGGGGATCCAGCCGTATTGACCGTAATCGCAGACGATCTCCCCCTGCAGACACAGGCGCATCTCCACCACGCCGGCGGCGTCCACAGCGATCTTGGCGCCGTGGGAATAGGCACGGACCAGACCGCCCCCACCCAACAGGATGCCGCCGAAATACCGGGTCACCACCACCACACAGTCGGTGAGACCCTCTTTGCGCAACACATCCAGCACCGGGATACCGGCCGTGCCCTGGGGCTCGCCGTCGTCCGAAAACCGGCAGAGGTTGCCCCCCTCCAGCACATAGGCATAGACGTTGTGCTTGGCGTCCCAAAATTCTTTCTGTTTCGCCTTGATAAAGGCCTGTGCCTCCTCCTCGGTGGCTACCGGCCGGATGGCCCCGATAAAGCGGGAGCGTTTTTCGGTGAATTCGTCCACCGCCGCCTTGCCGACGGTGAGATAGTTTTTAGAGGACATAGGGACACCTCCTCTCAATGGATAATGAATAATGAGATAGGGTTGTGGATATTGGGAGTAAAAACCGGGGTTCCGGGTTGGGTTTTCCTTTTCCCGCACGGCGGGAAAGAGAAATGGCAGTGCATACCAATGTACGCACTGCCACCATAAGCCATAACACTTATTTGCCCAGACCGAAACGCTTGTTGAAGCGGTCCACACGGCCGCCGGCATCGTTCAGTTTCTGCTTGCCGGTGAAGAAGGGA
>CAYSRL010000045.1:0-8785 GCA_964433515.1 uncultured Ruminococcus sp. | reverse complement strand
ATGATAAAACAACAACCGAAGAAATCCTGGAACCATTTAGAGATGCAATGTTTCATGCCTTTTTGATCATCTTTATCGGAACCATACTGCTAATCAAAGATGGTGCAACCTCTCTTATTGTGACTGCAGATGCCGTTGCACTGGCTGTGTATCTGAAACGTTATAACGCTCTTAAATCGCAACTAACTTCAGAAGAACAACTATATTTTGAACTTGTTGAAGCAGAGAAAAAGGAAAGAAGAAAGTGGTTATTCATCATTTTTTGTGTTTGCCTATGCTCTTCAGTAAGTTGTTATATCTTCAATATTTATTTTAACATAAAACTGATGTACGCCGTCGTTTTTTTGGGGGAGTCAATATTCTTTTTTGTGTCGTTTTTAATCTCTTATATAGTAAAACTTTTTAAAAAATGACATTGATCGCTTTCAAAAAAACTATTACATTTCCCCATAAAAGGCACCACTAATAATTGCCTTGTTGTGCCAAAACAAATAGTCGCAATCTTTTTCAAAGTATGCATTATCCAACAAGTTATCAAACACTTCAACAATTTGGTGACTTTCCAAAGGGAAACAAAGCCACCTACAATGGCTTCGGCCAGATGGTGGCGGAGAAGTGGTACGATGCGGAGGAAACCCTCATCGCCCATTACAAGTATGTGTACGATGCCGAGGGGAACATCTTCCGCTGTAGGAACAGAAACTGAAAATATCCTCTTGCATATAGGGGGAAAATATGGTATAATCACCGACGGTATAAAAACTAAATAAAAATACAGGAGGGAATTTGTTATGAATTCTGTCAAAAAGTACATTGCCGAGTTCATCGGCACCTTTGTGCTGGTTCTGCTGGCCTGCGGCACCGCCTGTGCGGTGGGTTGCCGTGCGGATGCCGGCTCCGGCTATCTGCTGACCGCTCTGGCTTTCGGTCTGGTGATCGTGGCGATGGCCTATTCCATCGGCAACATCTCCGGTTGCCACATCAACCCTGCCGTTTCTCTGGCGATGCTCATCAGCAAAAAGATGACCGTTAAAGAGTTCATCTTCTACGTCATCGCCCAGTTTGCCGGCTCTATTGCCGGTGCCGGCGTGCTGTGCTACATTTTCGGCGCCGACTGCGGTCTGGGCGCCAACAGTCTGTACAACAACGACATCGTGGCTTCTCTGATCATCGAGATCCTGCTGACCTTTGTGTTCGTGCTGGCTATTCTGGGTGTCACCTCTAAGGTGGAGAACACCGCCGTGTCCGGCATTGTCATCGGTCTGGCGCTGACGCTGGTGCACATTCTGGGCATCTCCCTGACCGGCACCTCGGTCAACCCTGCCCGTTCTTTCGGCCCTGCTCTGTTGGCTGGCGGCGATGCCCTGGTTAACGTGTGGGTGTTCATCGTGGCTCCTTTGGCCGGTGGCGCTCTGGCGGCCGTCTGCTATCGGTTCCTGACCAGCGACGCCCCCATCAAACTGCCGAAGAAGGCGAAGAAGGCGAAGAAGGTCGAGGCGGAGGAGATCGCCGAAGAGGCTGTCGAGGCTCCCGCCCAGGAAGTTGTCGAGGCCCCCGTTGAGGCCGTGGCTGAATAATCTGTACACATAAAAGCAGTGGGAGACACCTCGCAAAGAAGGTGTCTCCCACTTTTCATATTGGTAAACAAAAAAAGCCGTCGGGCAACCGCCCGACGGCTTTTTGGCGCTTATTTCTTCTTGGGTGCCTTGATCTTGTTCAGTTTCTTGTTGATGTCCAGCAACTGCTCCTTGGTGAACTTCACGTCCATCATACCGCCCATCAGGGTGAACAGCCGCAGAGCGGTGAATCCGCCCATCATACTCATCATATCGGCGTTGATCTCAAAGCCCATGGCCTCCATTTTGGGGGCCTCGTCGGATTTGCCCTTGCCGCCCATCATCTTGCCCATCATACCCATAAACAGCATTTTGCCCTGCAGGGTGGAGATGATGTCGCTCATCTTGTCGTTCAGGGACAGATAGCCCTCGGGGGCGTCGATGTCGAACCAGTTGAGGATGGCGCCCTTCTCTTTCAGACGGTAATCCTCGTTAAAGGTGTCCACCTTGCGGATGGTGCTCTCGTCGGCGCAGTCGCCGGCCACAGCCCGCAGGAGGGTCTCGCCGTTGTTGGGCACGTCGAAATAGAAGAAGTGGTCGGGGGCCTCTTTGACGCCCAGGGACACACCGTTGGCGAACAGTTCCACCGTCGGCAGGTTGGAATAAACGGTCACCTTGGTGACCTCCTCCACCCGGTCCACATACCGCTTGCCGCACAGGTGGACAAAGGGCTCGTCGGACAGCCACGCCTTGTAGGCATAGAAGGAGTCCTTTTTATACTTGCGGTCAAAGGTCATCAGACCCTTGTGGTTCTGGCCGTCCTCGCCGCCCTCGTTGCGGGCGTCGGCGCCGAAGTCAAACATATTCCACACGTGGGTGGCCCACATATATTTGCGGGTAAACAGTTGCTTGATCAGTTCCTCGTGGTAATAGGCCTGATACTCCTCGGTATAGTCGCCCTGGCGGGGGTCGGAGGTGTGCCAGTTCAGCGCCTCGCATCCGTATTCGGAGCAACCGATCGGGATGGTGGGGTGGGTGGCGTGGAACTTGTCAAACCAGGGGCCGTTCATATCGGTCTCGCCGCCGTACCAGCCGAAATAGTGGTTGTAGGACACCACGTCCGGGATCTGCAGATAGGGGTCGTCGATCTTGCACATGGACACGGCGGCTATGGTGGTCAGACGGGTCTTGTCCATTTCGTGGCACAGGTCGTTGAGGATGCGGTGGTTCTCCAGCAGGTCCTCGGTGCTGCCGCCGATGCTGATCTCGTTGGACAGACCCCACACCACGATGGAGGGGTGGTTATAGTTCTGGCTGATGAGTTCCTTCATCTGGCTGATGGTGTTCTCACGGCCGGTGGGCATATGCTTGGAGATATAGGGGATCTCCGCCCAGATGACCAGACCGTATTCGTCGCACAGGTCGTAGAAATACTGGTCGTGCTGATAGTGGGCCAGCCGGATGGTGGTGGCGCCCATCTCGTAAATGAGTTCGATATCCTCTTTGTGATGCTCCGGCAGCAGAGCGTTGCCCAGGCCCCAGCGGTCCTGGTGGCGGGACACACCCCGCAGGGGATACTCCTCGCCGTTGAGGATAAAGCCGTTGTCGGGATGGATCTCAAAGGTGCGGCAGCCAAAACGGCTGCAGACGTTATCAATGACCACGCCGTCCTCCATCAGTTCCGCCTCACAGCAGTAGAGATAGGGGTCCTTCCGGCCGTGCCAGCGATGTACGCCCGGGATGGTCAACTCCACAGAGGTGTCGGCGCTCTCGGTTTGGGCGACAACGTTCTCGTTGGCATCGTAGATGGTGTAGACGATGGTCTGTCCCATCTTGGTGTTGGTGACATAGGTGTCCACCCGCACGGCGGCATCGTCGCCCTGGATGGTGGGGGTGATGGCGATGCCGGGCGCACCGTAATAGTCCAGGTCAAAGTGGCTCTCGGCCACACAGATGAGGTTCACATCCCGGTACATACCGCCGTAGAAGGTGAAGTCCGCCATTTGGGGATAGACGGTCTCGTTGGCGGCGTTGTCCACCGCCACCGCCAGCAGATTTTGCTCTGCCAGATGGTCGGTCAGATCCACACGCCAGGTGGAATAGCCGCCATCGTGGTGGGCCAGATGCTTGCCGTTCAGGTATACGTCGGCAGAGGAGTTGGTGCCCCGCAGTTCCAGATAATACCGGTCGGCGGCGGGCAGATCCATCTTGCTGATGGCCTTGGCGTAATAGGCGGTGCCACGGAAATAGTCGTTGTCGCCGTCCTGACCGTCAATGGCGTTCCAGCAGTGGGGGATGTTGACAAAATCCCACTTGGGGTCGATGGCGGTGGGGATGGCGTCCGCCATCTTGGAAAAGGCCCATTTGCGGTTCAGATTCAGTACAGTTCTCATAGTGTTGCCTCCGTTTGCTGAAAATTAAAATTAGAACAGGGTCATTATACCACACAAATGCGGGGAAAAGTAAAAGAATTTGTAAATTGTATCGGGTAAAGATCATCACCCTGCCGGAAAACCGACAGGGTGATACGGCGTTAAAATGAATTATGTGGCGGGCGAATTACTCGGCGGCCTCCAGGTTGGCGGCCCGGCGCTCGGCCAGTTCGCTGTTCATCTGTTCGGTGGTCTTCTTATCCAGGTTATAGATCAGAGCCAGACCCACGAACTGCACCACGGCGCTGAACAGATACAGGCCGGCCACCAGCCAGCACATATTGTGTGCGGTCTGTGCGTTCTGGCCGATGGTGCCCAGTTCGGACACATAGCCCAGAGCGCCCATCATCAACAGCACGATGGAGGGGCCAACGCCCTGCGCCAGTTTGCGGAAGAAGGAGTGCAGGGAATAGACGGTGCCCTCCTCACGGGTGCCGAACTTCCACTCGTTGTAGTCGATGGCGTCGCCCATCATAGCCCAGGATACGCAGGTGTAGATGCCCATACCCAGACCGAAGAGGATCAGGCCGATCATATAAACGACCAGAGCCATATCCTTGTTGGCCATCACAGGGAAGACCAGCATGACCAGACCGCCCGCCAGAGAGGCGATGGTGCCGGCCACAGAGGCCTCTTTCTTACCGAACTTGTTGACGATCTTCTTGATAAAGGGCATAAACACGAACATGGGCAGGAAACCGATCACCGAGACCAGACCGGACATGGACGCCTTGCCGAAATAGGTGGCGAACATAATGGTGTTGGCGGTGGTGGCGGACTGCATACCCAGGAACATACCCATAGCGGCCACGGTGGCGCCCACGGCGGGACGGTTTTTCATAAAGTTGCCGAAAGCTTTGAAGATGCTGATCTTCTGGCCGCCCTCGTTGGTCTTGACGGTGTCCTCATCCACACGGATGGTGATGTTCTTGAGCATAAACATAAAGGCGAAAAATCCCAGAACGCCCATGATCAGAGCGGCCCAGAACACCCGGTCGCCCAGCAGGGTCTGCACGCTTTCGCCGGTCAGGGGGTTGCGCACCTGCTCGCCGATCTGATAGGCTTCGCCGGTCAGAGGGTTGGTGTGATAGGTGCCCTCCAACTGCGGGATGACGCCGGAGCCGTCATACAAAACGTCCTCCCAGATCAGCATAGGCAGGATGATGGTGGGCAGCATATTGCCGATCAAAGAACCGACAGAGCGCCAGGTGGACAACTGGGCACGCTCGCCGTTGTCGCTGGTGACCAGGGACAGCATAGAGCCATAGGGCACGTTGGCGACGGTGTAGCAGGCATCCCAGATCACGTAACCCAGGATGAACAGGATGGCCTTGACCACCACGTTGGCGTTGGGGAAGGGCAGGAACACGGCGGCACCGCCCACCAGAAGGCCGCAGGCGCCGATAAAGATATAGGTCTTAAACTTACCCATTTTATAATGTCTGTGGTCGTTGTCGATCAGGGAGCCGATCATCGGATCGTTGACCGCATCCCAGATCTGCACCAACAGCAACAGGGCGGAAAGCAAACCGGTCTCCATCATCATATAGGCCAGCCAGAAAGTCTGAACGGTGCCCTTGAGCGCAAAACTCATATTGCAGCCCAGGTCACCGGCGGCATACGCTAACTTATCACGCATACCAAAGGGGCGGGTTTTCTTTTCCATATAAACAGTCCTCTCTCCGGGTCGCAGGGCGACCCCTATTGTTACCCATAACGGTACAAATTCATTCTAATAAAAACAAGAAAATTTGGTTAGCACAAAACATACCATTTATAGCACAAAACCGCAACACATCCTCGAAAAGGTGTTGAAATTGTGGTAGTTTGTGCTATAATTATCTGGTAAAAGTGGGCAAATTTGGAACTTATTCCAAGAAAAAGAAGGCGATGGTATGTTTTACGACAACGAATTGCGGATAATGCAAAAGGTGTTAAACAAATTCCACGTGCAAACATTGATAATGGATCCCACCGCACCGATGAGTGCGGACACGAGCCAGGGGCTCAGCGCTTTATTCGGCGCCTCCGGTCCGCTGAAAGCCTTTTACGACTATGTGTCGGATGTGCGGCCGGCCACCGTATACCGGATGTCGGATATGTTTATGTGCCGATACATCTTTTTTGAACTGCCTCTTTATGAAAAGCCGACGCTTTTTATGGCGGGCCCCTATCTGAACACGGAACTCACCCACCAGCAGGTGCTGGAACAGGCTGAACGGATGGGTTTTCCCGCACGGATGAACCGGGAGGTTGAGACCATGTATGCGGCTCTGCCGGTCATCCGGGAGGAGGGCCATCTGTTTGCGGTGGTGAACACCTTTGCGGAATATGCGTTTAGCGGCGAAGAGAATTACGACACCGCCGACATCTTCTTTGACCAAAAGGCGTTGTCTCCCTTGAGTGCCGACCACCGGTCAAACATCGATACCGAAGAGATGGATATCCGGGCGATGGAACAGCGCTATCAGTATGAAAACGACCTGATGGAGGCGGTGTCCTGCGGAAACACCCATAAGGCGGAACTGATGATGTCCGCTTTTTCCGGCCTTGTTTTTGAAAACCGGGCGAATGACCGCTTGCGGAACGTGAAAAACTATTGTATTATTATGAACACCTTGATGCGTAAGGCGGCGGAAAAAGGCCGGGTACATCCGGTGCATCTGGATCGGATTTCTTCGGATTTTGCCCGGCGTATTGAGAGGCTCCAGACGGTGCCGGCGTCCCGGGAACTTATGCTGGAGATCCTGCGTTCCTATTGCCGGCTGGTCAAGCGCCATTCGATGAAGGATTACAGCCCCCTGGTGCAAAAGGCGATGATACTCATTGAAAACGATCTGACCGGGGATCTGAGCCTGAATGCGGTGGCCAAGAAAAACAATGTCAGCGCCGGTTATCTTTCCAGTTTATTCAAAAAGGAGACCGGACAGACCTTCACCGCCTATGTCAACGGCAGAAGAGTGGCACTGGCAAAGCATCTGTTGCGCACCAGCAACTTGCAGATACAAACGATCGCCCAGCATTGCGGCATACTGGATTTTCATTATTTCTGTCGGTTGTTCAAAAACGTCACCGGCAAAACGCCCAGCGAATACCGCAGCGGCCATATGGTCAACTGACATAGACCGCCGTTTTTGTGGGATACTGAGAAAAAGGGGGACAACCGATGAAACCGTTTATAGATAAGGACTTTTTATTAGAGAGCGATACCGCCCGCCGGCTGTATCACCAGGTTGCCGCCACCCAGCCGATCATAGATTATCACTGTCACGTCAGCCCCCGGGAGATCTACGAGGACAAGCATTTTGAGGATCTGTTTGACATCTGGCTGTCCGGCGACCATTATAAGTGGCGGCTGATGCGTTCCAACGGGGTGGCGGAACGGTATATCACCGGCGACGCTCCCCGGCGGGAGAAATTCCAGAAATTCGCCGAGGCGCTCCCACGGGCCATCGGCAACCCGATGGTGCATTGGTGCCATCTGGAACTGAAACGCTATTTCGGGTATGAGGGTGTGCTCAACGGCGACACCGCCGAAGAGGTGTGGCAGTTGGCGAACAAGGTGCTGGCTCGCCCGGATATGGGTGCCCGGGGCATCATCCGGAAAAGCAACGTGGCTTTTGTGGGCACCACCGACGACCCGGTGGATACCTTGGAATGGCACCGAAAGATAGCGGAAGACCCCACCATCGACACGGTGGTGGCGCCCACCTTCCGCCCGGATAAGGCGCTGAACATCGACAAACCCGGTTGGGGCGACTACATCGCCGCTCTGTCCGGGGTGGTGGGGGCGCCCATCACCACCGTGACGGCGCTGAAGACGGCGCTGTCCGCCCGGATGGATCATTTTGCCGCCTGCGGGTGCCGGGCCAGCGACCACGGCCTGGACTATATGGTGTACGATCCGGCGCCCATCGCTGATCGGGTGATGCAAAAGGCGCTGTCCGGCCAGCCGGTGACCGCCGCCGAGGCGGAGGCCTTCAAGACCGACCTGCTGCTGTTCTGCGGCGCCGAATACGCCCGGCGGGGTTGGGTGATGCAACTGCATTATAACTGCCTGCGCAACCCCAACTCCCGGATGTTGGAGGCGCTGGGCCCCGACACCGGCTTTGACTGCATCGGCCCGGCTCCTTCCTGCCGCCAGTTGGCGGGGCTTCTGGACACCTGGTACCGGGCGGACGCCCTGCCCCGTACCGTTATTTACAGTTTGGATCCGGCGGACAACGCCTTTATCGACACCCTCATCGGCGCCTTCCAGGGCCCCGAAACGGCGGGCAAGATCCAGCACGGCTCCGCCTGGTGGTTTAACGACAACAAACGGGGGATGCAGGATCAACTGGAGAGTTTGGCAAACCTGAGCGTGCTGGGGAATTTTGTGGGTATGCTCACCGATTCCCGCAGTTTCCTGTCCTATACCCGCCACGAATACTTCCGCCGGATCTTGTGCAACCTTATCGGCGGATGGGTGGAGAGCGGGGAGTATCCTGCCGATTGGGATACCCTGTCCGGCTTGATAGGGGACATCTGTCACGGCAATGCCGTGCGGTATTTCGGACTGTGATTTTAGGAATATATAGGAGGTAACGACAATGCCGATGAAAATGGGCTTTCGCTGGTACGGCGAGGGCAACGACAACATCAAACTGTCGGACATCAAGCAGATTCCCGGCGTGGACGGCATCGTGTGGGCTTTGCACCACAAGATGCCCGGCGAGATCTGGGAGATCCAGGAGATCGCCGAGGTCAAAAAGCAACTGGACGAATACGGCTTCAATATGGATGTGGTGGAGAGCGTCA
>CAYSRL010000044.1:0-8819 GCA_964433515.1 uncultured Ruminococcus sp. | reverse complement strand
TTCCTGGTACGACAACGAGAACTCCTACACCAGCCAGATGGTCCGCACCATCAAGTACTTCGCTGAGATGTAATAAGAACTACTGGGAGTCCGTTGTGCTCTCCTGGCAGTTCCGTGTTCTCCGTACAAGTGGCTTAGAAATCCCGACAGCCTCGGCTGTCGGGATTTTTTGCGTTTTTGTGCCACCTTATCTTGTGCAGAAAACCCAAAAATCCCGGCGGAAAAACCTTCCGCCGGGATTTTCTATGGCTTAAAATGTCATTACAGCGTCAAATTCCCACGAAAATCGCCACCGTCACCGGACACACTAGATTGGACAATGAAATGAGGTGTGTGGGATGCGGCGATTTTTTCGCATTTTTTATGGAATGACAGCGGTGTTGTGCGGACTGATTTTAGGGGCGGTGGGGTATGTGTCCGCCGTTCTGCCGGATACCTTTTCGGTTGAGCAGGGCCAATCGGTGCAGGTGGGCCGTTTTGTACAGGGAGAGCCGGTGACGGAGGATACCCTGTCGGCGGTATCCCAGACCGTTGACAGCACGTATCGTTCCCGGTTATGCCTGATGGGGGTCATCCCGGTCAAAGAAGTGTCGGTGTCGGTGGTGGAGGAACAGACGGTGATGGTGTGCGGCACCCCCTTTGGCATCAAACTGTATACCGAGGGGGTGCTGGTGGTGGGTCTGCAGGATGTGACCACCGCCGCCGGAAACGTGAATCCGGCGGCGGCCGCCGGGGTGTGCTTGGGGGACACCATCCTGTCGGTGAACGGTGAGGAGGTGTCCTCCAACCGGGATATTTCCCGGCTGATCAACGCCTGTGAGGGGGAACGGGTGACCCTGCGGCTGCGCCGGGATGGGGTGGAGTTTTCGGCTTCTTTTGTGCCGGTGCGTCCGCTAAATGAAAGCGGTTACAAGGCCGGGATTTGGGTGCGGGACAGCACCGCCGGGGTAGGGACGCTGACCTTTTACGACCCGGCCACCGGGGTGTTTGCGGGGCTGGGCCATCCGGTGTGCGACGTGGACACCGGCGAGGCGATGCCCCTGTCCGGCGGCCAGGTGGTGCCCGCCCGGGTGTTCGGCATCACCAAGAGCACCGCCGGCAGCCCCGGGGAATTGAAAGGCGTGTTCGAGCCGGGTCTGTTGGGCACCCTGCGGCGCAACGGCACCAACGGTCTGTATGGCACCCTGACCGCCTTTCCCTCTCCGGCGGTGAGTCTGTCGGTGGCCTATCGCCAGCAGGTGTATGAGGGCAAAGCGCAGATCCTGACCACCCTGGATGGATCCGAACCCCAGTATTATGACGTGGAGGTGGAGCGGGTGCGGTATAGCGGCGCCACCACCCGGAATATGGTGGTGCGGATCACCGACCCGGATCTGCTGGCGCTTGCCGGAGGGATCGTTCAGGGGATGAGCGGTTCGCCCATTATCCAGGATGGACGGCTGATCGGGGCGGTGACCCACGTGCTGGTGGACGACCCGGAGCGGGGCTATGCTATTTTTGCCGAGGATATGCTGGCCACCGCCAAAAGCGTGGCACAGCAGACCGCCTTGGAGGAAGCATCGTGATAGAAACAAACGAGCCTGTGGCAACCGCCACAGGCTCGTTTTACTTAATGATGTGAAGTGGGTGAAGCCTCTATCTTTGAGGGAGGTGGCTTTTTCGGCGGTAAGCCGCCGAAAAAGCCGGAGGGAGTTATTGCTCGATTCCCAACAGCCACGCCACCGACACTTTTAATAGTCGTGCCAGTTCCCGCAACTCGTAATCCGCCACAAACCGGGTGCCGATCTCAATGCGGGAGACGCTGTCCCGCTCGATGTTGATGCCCGCCACCTGTAGTTGTGCCGCCAGGTCACTCTGGGTCAGCCGCAAACGGCATCGAGCCTCGTGCACCCGGTCTCCGCAGATGTTTTTCTTGCCGTTATAGTCGTAGATCTTCATTTACAAGCCTCCTAGTTATATGTTAAAGATAAGAATTTGTCTTGACATTAACATAGTGCGCTTGTATAATTGTGCTAAAGATAAGAATTTGGAAACTTATCGGTAAATTTAAAGGAGGAAAAGAAAATGAAAAAATGTGTTGCAGTTCTGTTGTCCACGGCTCTGCTGATTACCGCAGTGGTAATGGGAGTATTCACCATACCGGTGAGTGCGCAGGACGGTTATGACGGAATTTGTTATTTTGAGTATTGCGATGCCTGCGATGGCGATGGCTGTTTCTTTGAGGCGAATTGCAATGAGTGTTTAGATTATTGGAATCTTGGTAGTTATCGGTGCTATGATTGCGGTAGATATTTCCCGGATTGTGTTGTGTGCCAAGGAACCGGTAAGATCTATGTACATGCCTATAATTATGTGTGCGATTCGGTGTGCTATAGTTGCGGATATGTCCGTGACGATGCAGAACCCCACGACTATACCGATGCCACCTGTACTACACCTAAGACCTGTACGATTTGCGGTGCTACCGAAGGATCTGCTTTGGATCACGATTACACCGCCGCCACCTGTACCAAGGCGCAAACCTGCAAGTTGTGCGGCGCTACCTCCGGCAGCAAACTGGGCCACAGTTACAACAAAGTGGTGACCAAGGCCACCACCAGTAAAGACGGCACCATCAAGAATGTCTGCACCCGGTGTAACTACACCGCCAGCAAAGTCACCACCATCTACAAAGCTAGTAAGGTTAGCTTGTCCAAGACTTCCTACACCTACAACGGCAAGGTGCAGAAACCCACTGTCACCGCCAAGGACAGCGCCGGCAACACGATCTCTTCCTCTAATTACACCGTGACTTATGCCTCTGGTTGCAAGAATGCCGGTACCTACAAAGTTACGGTTAAGTTCAAGGGCAACTATTCCGGCACTAAAACACTTACTTATAAAATCAACAAGGCTTCCAGTTCTGCTGTAACGGTTAAGTTTAACAAGACGGTTCTTGCCTATAACGGCAAAGCCCAGGTGCCTACTCTTACCCTAAAGAACAGTTCTGGCGTTGCTCTAAAGAAAAATACGGATTATACTGTCACACTTCCTTCTGGTCGCAAAAATATAGGTAAGTACACCGTGAAGATTACCTTTAAGGGTAATTACACTGGCACTAAGTCGGTTTCTTATACCATCGCTCCCACTGATAAGAGTGAACTTACCGCATATGTGGGTGGCACGTTAAATATTGGCGCCAAGAGTAACAAAACAATCTCCTATTCTTCCTCCAACTCTAATGTTGCAAAAGTTAGTTCAAAGGGCGTGATTACGGCGGTCAAGGCCGGAACTGCCACTGTGACGGTGAAATCCGGTAGCGTTAGTCGTAAGATCACTGTTAAAATTTCCAAACCCAGTGTTACTATTTCTGCTCCCAAGACCTCGATGTACATCGGCACAACTATGAAGTTGACGGCCAAGGTCAAGCCTTCCGGAGTTAAGGTTACTTGGTCGGTAAGTAATAAAAAATTGGCCAGTATCACCTCTTCTGGCACGTTGAAGGCGAAGGCTGAAGGCACCGTCACAGTTAATGCTAAGATTACTTATAAAGGAAAAACTTATACGGATACGCAGAAAGTAAAAATTTCAGTCGAGTATCCTGATGTATCCATTTTTATCGCAGAAAAAACAGATTATTCCTCCGCCTATGGGTTTAACATTACCAACAACAGCAGCGGGAAAATAAAAGTGCTTGCGAAAGGCACGGTGTATTGCGATGGCCATACTGAGAGCATCGACTCACTGTATATTGGAGACGGAGGCTTTTATAGTAGCGTGACTATGACTACAGGCAGTTCGACAATGGTGGTGAGTTTGGATAACAAAATGTTGTTCTGGAAAGGCGATACGGTGTATTTCAGTATTTATCTGGAATACAATGGAGAAACATTTATCGCAAAATGCCGTACGAGCAAGTACGGTTTAAATAAGTGTTATGAGTTGACTTGGTTGAAAGATTGATGGATATATAAACAAACGAGCCTGTGGCAACCGCCACAGGCTCGTTTTACTTAATGATGTGAAGTGGGTGAAGCCTCCCTCATCGAGGGAGGTGGCTTTTTCGGCGGTGTACCGCCGAAAAAGACGGAGGGAGTTTTACTCCGTTCTCAGCGCCACAACCGGGTCTTTCTTAGCCGCAGAG
The DNA here is from genome assembly GCA_964433515.1 of uncultured Ruminococcus sp. Classification (GTDB taxonomy): domain Bacteria; phylum Bacillota; class Clostridia; order Oscillospirales; family Acutalibacteraceae; genus UBA5905. The sequence continues at coordinate 4,696 of CAYSRL010000044.1, read as the reverse complement.
CGGGAGGGGATGATGCCGGCGAACAGGGTCAGCACCACGCTGATGGCCACCAACAGCACGGCGGCCTCCGGGGGCAGGATGGCGTTGAGCGTCTCGATGCCGGTGAAATGGTGTAGGATCAGATTGATGGGTATGCACAGGGCATAGGTGATGCCCACACCCAACAGTCCGGAGGAGAAACCGATGATCACCGTTTCGGCATTAAACATACTGGACACGTTCCGCTTGGAAGCGCCGATGGCACGGAGAATACCGATCTCCTTGGTGCGTTCCTGCACCGAGATCAGGGTGATGACGCCGATCATAATGGAGGAGACCACCAGCGAAATGGACACAAAGGCGATCAGCACATAACTGATGGCGTTGATGATGGTGGTCACCGAGGACATCATCAGACCCACATAATCGGTATAAGCGATCTGTTCCAGTTCCTCTTTGTCCTCATTATAATCGTTGATAACCTCTTCGATAATATCCTTGTTTTCAAAGGAGGAGGCATAGATGTTGATGCTGGCGGGGCTATCCATTTCCACACAGCCCAACTCGATGAGGTTATCCTCATAGGTGGTCTCGGCAAACTCCAGCACCTCGTCATAATAGGTGGCATACTGGTCGTCGGTATAGTCCTTCATAGCGGTTTCCAGCATCGCCACCAGTTGGGCGGCGGGCATAGCCCCCATCTGCTGTTGCACACCGGCGGCGTGCTGGGCCTTGACCTGCTCGGTCACCATCTCGGTATAACTCTCCAGCATATCCTCGTCGGTCATTTTGCTCAGATAGGTCTCGATCTCCTCAACAGCCATACCGGTCTGCTGAGCAAACACCTGGGAGAGGGTCTCTTCGATCTGTTCCCGGGTCACGTCCTTGACGGCGGCGTCCACGGTGGTCTCCAGCCATTCAGCGTCCGGGATGCTCATAATGCGGACATAGGTCTGGGCCTTCTCCTCATCGGTTTGATCCGCCACATAGTCTTTAAAAGCGGTCTTTTTCTCGGCAGGGGTCATACTGCCGGTGTTGGCCTCAAAGGGCAGACCGGTGAAGATATCCCGGCTTGGGTCCTCCATCTGATCCTTGACCGCATCGGAGTTTTTGGCGTTGTTGATGACGTATTCGGTCAGTTGGTGGGTATACACGATGCTGCCGGACAGCATACTGGATACGGCATCCTCGTTGGGGCGGATGATGCCCGATACCTTGAGGGCGGTGCCGTTGTCATAGAGGTATTTAAGCCCGGTCTGGGTGTCCCGCATATCGGTATACAGCCCGGTCTGGGGGTCTTTTTTATAACAGTCGGCGGAGAACACGGTGCGGAATTCCATCGAGCAAATATCCTCATAGGACCATTTCTGCTGTTCGGTCTCCACCGTTTCCTGGTCGATGGCGGCGTTTGCCAGTTGGTCGATGTCCTCTTTGGAGGTGAGACCCAGAGCGTAGAGGGTCATATCGTCCACCTCATTGTTCTGGTCCACCACCAACACCACCTCGTCATAGGAGTTGGGCCAGGAACCGTAGATCACATCGTATTGCTTTTTCAGCAGGGGGTTGATGGGGTCGCCGTTGTCGCCGGGCAGCATCTCTTGCCAGGTGACAGCGCTCATTCCCGGCATAGACATCATAGAGGAACTCATACCGTAACTGGTGCCCATACTCAACATAGAGGACATATCCATCCCGAAATATTCCAGCAGCAGATCCTGGAGCAACTGCTGGGTGTCGGAGAGGATGATGTTTCCGTCCACGCTTTTGGTGTAGATGAGCATATTCAGATCATAGGTGTATTGGACACCGCTGACCGCCTCTTTGAGGGTGCCGTCTTCCTTTTCCAGTTCCTGCTCCAGATAGGTCTTGAAGGCGGAAAGGTCGTTTTCGGAGGCTTCCATTGTGTTGAGGGCGTTGATCAGGTCGTAGAACATCGTCTTCTGATACACCGCATCCTGGTCGTGGTCGCCGTGGCTCTCGGCCTCGCCGATAAAGGTGGTCAGCAGACTGCCCATATCCATATGGGTGGCCTCCAGGGTCAGGGGATAGGAGGATAAGGTATCCTCCTGCACCGTGTTGATATAGGTGGTCATACCCTGAGACACAGCCGTGATGAGGGCGATGCCGATGATGCCGATACTGCCGGCAAAACTGGTCAGGGCGGTGCGCCCTTTTTTGGTGAACAGGTTTTTCAGCGACAGCCCAAAGGCGGTGTGGAACGCCATAGAGGGTTTCCGTTCCCGGCGGCGCTTTTTGCCTTTGGCGGCGGTCATCTCCTGTTCCCGCAGTTGCTCGGCGGCGATCTCCTCCTCGGTGAGGGGGGCGGTGTCGCCGGTGATCTTGCCGTCCAGCATCCGGATGATGCGGGTGGAATACTGCTCTGCCAGTTCCGGGTTGTGGGTGACCATTACCACCAACCGGTCTCGGGCCACCTCTTTAAGTATTTCCATCACCTGCACGCTGGTTTCGGTGTCCAGGGCGCCGGTGGGCTCATCCGCCAGGATGATGTCCGGGTCGTTGACCAGTGCCCGGGCGATGGCCACCCGTTGCATCTGGCCGCCGGAGAGTTGACTGGGCTTTTTCCGCAGTTGGTCTCCCAAACCCACCCGTTCCAGCGCCTCTTTGGCCCGATGGCGGCGCTCCTTTTTGGACACGCCGGAGAGGGTCAGCGCCAGTTCCACGTTGCTCAGCACCGACTGGTGGGGGATGAGGTTATAACTTTGGAACACGAAACCGATGGTGTGGTTGCGATAGGTGTCCCAATCCCGGTCTTTAAACCGCTTGGTGGATTTGCCGTTGATGACCAGATCACCGGTGGTATACCGGTCCAGACCGCCCACCAGATTCAGCAGAGTGGTCTTACCGCAGCCGGATTGACCCAGTATAGACACAAACTCGCTATGGCGAAAGGCGATGCTCACCCCATTGAGGGCGTGAACCAGCGTATCACCGGAGCCGTATACTTTGGTGATGTCTTTGAGTTGTAGCATAGGGGGAAACTCCTTTCTTAAATAGAGAAGAACATGATCAGGGAAGATCATACGGTAATTGTATTGCAGAATATATCATAGGACAATTTCTGCGATGAGTGATGAACAGACTGTTAACGATGAAAACATTTGATGATTGACAAGTCCCTCGGGGCATACTATAATAAAAGGGAACAATGAATGACACGAAATTTCCGGACGAATTTCTTAAACTGAAAGGATGCGTGACGAGGATGAAAACAAACAACGTATGGAAGATCTTGCTGACGGTTATGGCTGTGATAGCGGCTCTGGTGGCGGTGGTGCTGGCGCTGGTGCGGACCGAGCGCCGGTTGTACCGTGTCCTGGGCGTGCTGGAGAGTTATCTGCCCCGGAACAAAAAGGATTCCGCCCTGCACATCGAGCTGGAAGACATCTAAGAAAAAATTTTTGCAATTTAACACTTTAAAGGGTTGACAAACCCATTTTCCTGTGTTACAATGCTTAAAAATTGAACAAAGGCTATGACGAAGACGGTCGAAGACAGCCTGTTTTCAGAGAACCGATGGTTGGTGCGAATCGGCAACAGATGTTTTCAGTGACCCATCCCTTCCGAGCCGGAGTGGCGAACCCCCGCCGGGATAGTAGCCTCTCCCGTGATGGCTGCGTAAAGGCCTGGGGATTGCTGGATCCCGAGAGTGGCGACCGTCCGGTCGCAAATTGAGTGGTACCACGAGTGTATTGACACCCGTCTCAATAACGAGGCGGGTGTTTTATATTTTCCAAAAGGAGTGAGATACGATGTCCAAACAGAACAACCAAAAACTATTTGAGGTGGCGGTACGAATCCGTGAGATGCGTGAGATCCTGGAATGGTCTGTGGCAGAGATGGCGGAGAAGACCGATGTGACCGTGGCGGAGTACGAACTGTACGAAACCGGAACGGTGGATTTCCCCTTTAGTTTCATTCATAAATGTGCCTTGGCCTTTGACCTGGATATGACCGACCTGCTGGAGGGCCGCAGCGCCAACCTGCTGACCTCCTACACCGTCACCCGCAAGGGCCAGGGTCAGCAGACCGCCAAGGAGGACGGCATCGACATCGCCCATCTGGCGCCCAAGTTCCGCAATAAGATCGCCGAGCCCTATTGGGTGCGGTACGAATACGACCCGGCTCTGGAGAGCAAGCCTATGCACCTGGCCACCCACTCCGGGCAGGAGTTCGACCTGGTCATCAGCGGAAAACTGAAGGTGCAGATCGGCGACCACGTGGAGGTGCTGGGCGAGGGCGACAGCATCTATTACAATTCCTCCACTCCCCACGGTATGATGGCGGTGGAAGGTGAGGATTGCGTATTCTGTGCGGTGGTGTTGCCCGGTGAGGAGACCGAGGAGGAAGAGGTGCGGGCCAGCATCGTCACCGCCAAGAGTTCCGAGCCGTTGGTGTGTGAGCGGTTTGTGGAAACGGTGGAGGACGAAAAGGGTGCTCTGCAATCCATCCAGTTTAAGAATACCGACACCTTTAATTTCGGCTTTGACATCGTGGATGGCATCGCTGAAAAATACCCCGACAAATTGGCGATGCTCCATCTGGATGTGAACCGCACCGAGCGCCGCTTTACCTTTAAGGATATGAAGCAATATTCCAACCAGTGCGCCAACTATTTCACCTCTCTGGGTATCAAGCGGGGGGATAAGGTGATGCTGGTGCTCAAACGCCATTATCAGTTCTGGTTTGCGATGGTGGC
>CAYSRL010000043.1:0-8971 GCA_964433515.1 uncultured Ruminococcus sp. | reverse complement strand
AGCCCTCCCTGCAGGCGGCTTATGAGATCCTCTGCGGTGTCCGGCCTTACTATGAGGCCTATCACGGCGTCACCGTGTCCGACACTTTGTTGCGGCGGGCGGTGTCCTTGGCGGAGCGGTATATCACCGACCGGTATCTGCCGGATAAGGCCATCGACCTGCTGGATGAGGCCTGCGCCGCCACCGCCCTTGCCAACAAAAAGGCGGATGAATACGCCGACCTGCAAAAGGAACTGAACCGTCTGAACAAAAACGAGGAAGAGGCGATGAACGCCGAAACCATCGACTATGAGGCGCTGGCCAACATCCGTGCGGAATTGGCAAAGGTGCAGCAGCAGGCGGACGCTATCCGTCCGGCGGCCACCGCCGCCCCGGTTCCCGAGAGCGCTTTGGCAAAGGTGATCGAGTTGTGGACCGGCATCCCCGCCTCTAAGGTGCAGGAAAGCGAGTTGGGCCGTCTGGCTCAGTTGGAGGACCACCTGCGGGCTCGGGTCATCGGCCAGGAGGAGGCGGTCAAAGCGGTGTCCGCCGCCATTCGCCGCAGCCGGGTGCAGTTAAGCCCCCGCCGCCGTCCCGCCTCTTTCATTTTCGTGGGTTCCACCGGTGTGGGCAAGACCGAATTGGTCAAGGTGTTGGCGGCTCAACTGTTCGACACCCCGGAGACCCTGATCCGGCTGGATATGTCCGAGTTTATGGAGAAACACGCCGTGTCCCGCATCATCGGTTCTCCCCCCGGTTATGTGGGGTATGACGAGGCGGGTCAGCTCACCGAAAAGGTGCGCCGGAAACCCTATTCGGTGATCTTGCTGGATGAGATCGAAAAGGCCCACCCGGATGTGCTGAATATCCTGTTGCAGATTCTGGATGAGGGTCGGGTCACCGATGCCCACGGCCGTGTGGTGAATTTTGAGAATACGGTCATTGTGATGACCTCCAATGCCGGCAGTAACCTGAAGGACACCTTGATGGGCTTCGGCCAGAGTCAGTCGGAGGCCGCTAAGGAAAAAGCCATTAAGGCGCTGAGCGATTTCCTGCGTCCGGAGTTTATCGGCCGTGTGGACGAGGTGGTGTTCTTCCGCCCGTTGTCCAAAGAGGATTTTGTGGCCATTGCCCGTCTGATGCTGGAGGAGTTAAAAGAGCCTTTGGCGGAGCGGGGGATAACCCTGTCCTGGACCGAAGAGGCGCTGGCCGCCTTGGCAGAGGCCGCCCACGGCGGCAAGCGGGGTGCCCGTGACCTGCGGAGTGTCATCCGCCGGCAGGTGGAGGATGCGCTGGCTACCGAGATCGTGGCCCGTTACGAGATCCCGCCCAAGACCGCAGAGGTCGTGGCCGCTCCGGATGGCGGCGTCACCCTCAATTATACTTGAATATAAAAAGCAAACCGCCCGGAGAGGATCTTCTCTCCGGGCGGTTTTACGTTTCGGTGTCAGTGTTTGCCTTTGCCGGAGGAGGCAAACAGGCGAACAAGCAGAAGAATGGTGATCACCAACACCGCCAGGCCGGCCAAAGCGGCGGCGCAGACGAGGATGGTGTGCTGATAGGTGTCCACAAAGGCCACAAAAGCGTTTTGGCCGGGCTCTTCCTCTTCGGGCTCCTCTTGGGGAGGGGCGGTGGTGGTGGCGGCAACTTCTACGGTGTGATACCGTTGGAGCGTGCCCTCCACCATATCGTAGGTGTAAAAGGCGGTTTCACCCTGGGGGTTGGTGACCCACACGATGGCGTAATCCGCCAGATCGGGATCCAGAAACAGATAAGCGGGGATGTTGCCCCCCTCATAGGAAACGGTGCCGGGTTCCGTTCCCTCGGGGCCGGTCTCGCTTTCCGGCAGTTCGTGGAGGACATAGGCGGTGCCTTTCACTTCCATCTGCCGGAACAGGGTAAAGGTGTCCTCTTCGGCGGAATAGATGTAAAAAGCGCCGGTCTCAGCGTCCTTTTCGGTAAGATACAATAGGGTCATACCGGTGGTTTCCTGCTTGGCGGCAGGCACCTCGATCTGGTTAACGGTGACCGACTCCCACCGGAATCCCGTGGGCAGATCCACCTCCGGCTGGACATCGGCGATGGTCATTTCCTTGCCGTCCACATTCACCAGCAGGGCGTCCTCGGCGGGGGCGGCCAGGGTGGTGGAGGTGGTGCTTTGCTGGGTGGCCGTGGTGGAGGCGGTGGTCTGTTGCTGTTCTCGTGTGATGACCACGGTGTATTTCTTGGTGTTGCCGTTGGGGGCGGTGACGGTGATCACCCGGGTGTTTTTACCCACAGACAAAGCGTTTTTGCCGGATACGGCAGTGTCTGCGTCGGCGTGGGAGGTGGAACAGATCAGAGACACCGAGGTGACGCTATAGGGCACCGACACGGTGTAGTTGGTGGTGTTTTTATCGAATTTGGGGGTCAGCGTGCCCTTAGAGGGTTTCAGCGATGCCAGATTGGCGTCCCCCGACAGGGTGGGGTTGTTGGCGGACACCGACAGGCTTTTCACATCCCCTACCAGGGCGGTGTCGTCCTCGTCGGTGGCGATATAACTGGTCTCCAGTTTAAAATCACCGTTGCCGGCGGCAATGGCCTTGAGCGTGATGGTGACCTTGACGGTGGTGGGGGCCACCGCCTCGGTGGCATAATAGGAGATCTTCAGTTTGCCGGCGCCGGAGGCGGAGGGGTCACTGCTGACGTATTCAAAGGCCTTGGTGTTGTAGTGGAAATACAGGTCCATCGACCCGATGCCGTCGGGGTGGGTATAGGTGGCGGTGACGGTGACCGTTTCGCCGATGGTGACGGTGCTCTTGTTTGCCGATACGGATACGCTGCCGGCGGCCGCCACCGGAATGGCGCCCAGCATCCCCAACAGTATCAGCAAAGACACCAATAGGCAACTGATTTTTTTCATAGATAGACCCTCCTTATGAGGTGGCTTTTTTGGTGGTGGTGGTCGATTTGGTAGTCGATTTGGTAGTCGATTTGGTGGTGGAGGTGCTGGTGGTGCTGGCGGGTGGATCCGGTTGCAGTTCGCTCAGAATACCCAGAATGTATCGCTGGGTCCGCCGCAGGTCACGGGAGTCGACGGTGCCGTCCCGGTTGGCGTCGGCGGCGATAAGGGGATAACCGTCGATCTTGCTGACCCCGAGAATGTGCCGTTGAGCCCGCCGCAGATCCTGGGAATTGATCTTGCCGTCCCCGTTGACATCGCCATAGATGACCACGGGATATTCGCTGTAAACCGATTCCCCGCTCATCAACTTCAGGATGTCGCCGGTGGCCACTGTGCCGTCGGTCTTTTCCTTGCCCTCGGCGTCAACCAGTTTGCCGGTGCCTTTTTCGATCTTCAGGGCCTCCACAAAGGTTTGAATGGCGGTGCCCGGTTGCACAGAGGTGATGACATCGTCGGTGACGGTATAGGCGGTTCCGGTGATGACCGGTTGCTCGCCCTCCGGCAGAGGGGCATCCCGGGTGATGGAAAGGGTATACACCCGGCTCTGTCCGCTGGTGGCGGTGACGGTCACCGGGATGATGTTCTCACCGGGGCTCAGTTTGATGGTGCCGGTGCCCTTGACGGTGGCCTTGGAGTTGTTGGCGGTGGCGGTCACCTTGATGGTCAGAACGTCTCCATCCACCATACCGGAATATTCGTCGGTATACCGGTCAAAGGAGGGGGTCAGTTTGCACCCCTCCACCGTAATGGAGTCCAGGAAATTGTTGTTGTCGCCGGTCTTTTTGGGCAGTTCGGTCTGTTGGGTGGGCATCTCCTGATACACCGGGATGAGAAAGGTCAGGGCGCTGTCCAGTTCTGCCGTGGTGGCTTTGGCGGCACGGATGGCGCTCTCACTATAAGGCGCCTGCACGTTGGACATATACTGGTGGTTGTAGAATCCGTTGCCGCCGTCGGTAACGTCAAATTTCTGATAATACAGGGTGTTCTGCCCTTTGTTTATATAGGCGTTGCCGATCTTTTGTGCGCTGCTCAGCAGGCATTTATAAGGGGTGTCCCACCCCTGGTTTTTGGCATAGATAGCGCCGTTGGTGACCGCCCCCCGACCGGAGTGCGCATAGGCGCCGTAGTTGAAGAAATTGTAATAGCCCTCGTATCCGGCAAAGGTGCCGTCGATCTGACTGCCCTCCTGGGCCATACGGGTGGCCAGGAAATAGGCGCTCACCTTGGCGTTTTTGGCGGCGGTCAGCAGATCCTCGGCATAGGCGTCAAACCGGCTGGGCAAAATGGCTTTCACGCCCGCCACGGTGTGGTCGGCGGAGTATTGCAGGTCCTCAAACTGGAACAGATAGGTGCTGTCCAGGAAATTGCGGGGGTCCATATAATAGGCCACCACCGCCGGTGCGGCGGTCACCCAACCGCCGGAGTCCACCGACACATAGGTGCCGGTCTTCCAGTCGTAGGCGCCGTATTCCATAGACTTCCAGGAATCGGGCTCGGTGATGGCGTTTTTGAGAGCCTCGGTCTCGGCGGCATAGGCGTCTGCCCAGGTGACGGTCAGATGATCGGCCTTGAACACCCAGTTGGGGTGCTCGGCGTGGATCTGCCGCAGTTTTACTTTGTAGTCCTCGGGAAAATCCTGTTGGGTGAGATATTTTTCAAAATCCTCGTCGCTTTCATAGGATACGTTGAGTTTTATGTATTGGGAGCTGGCATAGCCGGTGATGTCGCTGGGGGTGATGACTTTGTACCAGGTGATGCCGTCGGCCTCCGCCGTGCCCAGGATGGTCACCACAGCACCGTTGGACAGACGGTCTACGATCTCTTGGCCGGTGCCGGCTTTTTTGCGGACATACAGTTTGCTGCCGGAGTCGATGCCATAGACGGTGCCGGTGGTGGTTTCCTCCGCTGTTGCCATCAGCGATAAGCAACCCAACAGCATACACAGGCACAAAAACAGGCTGCACAAACGCCGTTTCATAGGGTGACCTCCTTTTCTAAGGTTTAGGCGGTGACATATCCCGCCATTTTACCTTAATATTCTACAAAAAAATAACGCTCAGGTCAAGTGAAAACAGCACTTTGTAAAAAATTACCGAAAACCCCTTTTATTTTTATGCAAAAGGTGCTATGATGGCATTATTCCTAAATCTGGAGAGGTGTTTAACAAAATGCAGATCTTATTAAAGGATTTGATCGTGGCTTATGCCGCTATAAACTGTGTGGGCATTCTTGTCACCTACATTGATAAAAAGAATACTCGTTTTTATATTCAGCGTGTCCCCAACTGGGTGTTTTTGGTGGTGGGTGCCGTGGGTGGCGCCGCCGGTATGCTGTTGGCGATGCGGGTGTTGCGGCACAAGACCCGCTACAAACGGTTTATGATCGGCCTGCCGATTATGATCGTGATACATGCGCTGATCTTCGTTTGGATGCGGTACAGTACGTTCATTACCATCTTGCTGGAAGAAGTGGTCGAATAAACGAAAGGGCCATAGTGCACATTCTTCTCTTGACAACCGATATAACAAATAGTATAATACGTGCATAAATGTCACAGATGCGGTGTTTGTTGGAGGTTATTGCGGTGGAAGAGGAACGGTGGGAATGTATTTCCGGCGTGTGCGAAACGCCGGGAGCGGAAGGAATACCGGTATATGGCGTGCGGGTATGCCGTGGAGACGGCAGTGTCTGGGAGTGGCCGGATGTGGATACCGACCGGGCGGTGGTCTGCCGCCTGGCAGAACGGTTGCAGTCGGCTCAGCCGGAGGCGTGCCATTACGCCGAAATGGTGACCGATTATATCCAAGAGATCGCCGGAGCGGTTTTGTAAAAATTTCTTGCTTTTATTAAGGATGTATGTTACAATATGTAGTATATTAAAGGCGACTTTGGTGTTGCCGACCACACTTTGAGGGGGTTACTACGATGAAATGTCCTTTTTGCGGATACACCGACAGCCGTGTGATCGATTCCCGCCCTACGGATGAGGATAGCCGTATCCGTCGCCGTCGGGAGTGTATTCAGTGCGGCAAGCGGTTCACCACCTACGAGATCGTGGAGAGTTTGCCCATCGTGGTGGTAAAGAAGGACAGATCCCGGGAACCCTTTGACCGGAACAAGGTGCTCAGCGGTCTGCTCCGTGCGTGTGAAAAGCGCCCGGTGTCCCTGGACCGTCTGGAAAAAGCGGTGGACGACATTGAGGCCCAGATCCAGAACAGCCTGGAGCGGGAGGTCTCCACCCACAAGATCGGCGAATACGTGATGGAGCAGTTGATGGGCATTGACGACGTGGCCTACATCCGCTTCGCTTCGGTATACCGCCAGTTTAAGGATATTCAGTCCTTCCACGACGCCATCCGCAAACTGATGGAAGAGGAAGAAAAATAAGAGAACGCAACGGCCGTTTACCGGGGGTAAACGGCCGTTTTTTGAGGGTACGTGTATGGCACGGTTAGCAGTACAACAACTGGATAAATATTTCGGCGAGCGGGCGCTGTTCACCGGCCTGTCTTTCGAGATCGGCGACCGGGATAAGATCGGCCTGGTGGGGGATAACGGATGCGGCAAGTCCACCCTGCTGCGCATCCTGACCGGAGAGGAGCCGTCGGACGGCGGCTCGGTGGTGAAATACCGGGATACCGCCATCGGCTATATGGAGCAGCACACCTGTCAGGATGCGACCCGCACCCTGTGGGATGAGGTGCAGAGCGTGTTCGCCCCGGTGATGGCGGTGGAGCAGGAACTGGCGGCGGTGAATGTCGCCCTGTCCCAGGGCGCCCCGACCCCGGAACTGCTGGAACGCCAGCACACCCTGCGGGAACGGTTTGAGGATATGGGCGGCCTTTACTACAAGAGCCGGGTGCGTGCCACCTTGCTGGGCTTGGGCTTTCCGGAGAGCGCTTTCACCACCCCGGTGGGGGTGCTGTCCGGCGGACAGCGGAGCAAGGCGGCAATGGGCCGTCTGCTGTTGGCCCAGACCAACCTGCTGTTGTTGGACGAGCCCACCAACCACCTGGACATTCCCTCGGTGGAGTGGTTGGAGGAATATCTGCAGGAGTATGCCGGTGCGGTGGTGGTGATCTCCCACGACCGGTATTTCTTGGATAGGGTCACCACCCGCACTATGGAACTGAAAAACGGCCGCCTCTATGACACCGCCGGCAACTATTCCTATCACAAAGAAAAGCGGGAAAAAGACCGGGAGATCGAGGCAAAGCACTACAAAACGGCGATGCAGGAGATCCGCCACATTGAGGAGAACATCACCCTGCTGAAACAATGGAACCGGGAGAAGAGCATCAAACAGGCGGAAAGCCGGCAAAAGCGGGTGGACCGCCTCCGGGAGGATCTGGTGGACCCGGAAAAGGACAACGCCACCATTGCATTCGCCTTTGATATCCGCACCGTCAGCGGCAACGAGGTGCTGGTGGCGGAGAATCTGTCCAAAGCCTTTGACCGCCCCTTGTTCCGGAATGTAAAATTGGATCTGCGCCGGGGTGAGCGCCTTTTCCTTTTGGGCCCCAACGGTTGCGGAAAGACCACCCTGCTGAAGATTCTGTCCGACCGCCTGCCGGCGGACAGCGGGTTTGTTCGCCCGGGCGCCAAGGTGACCTTTGGCTATTACGACCAGGTACAGCAGGGTCTGGACGGCAAAAAGACCGCTCTGCAAGAATTGTGGGACGCTTACCCCCAAAAGACCGAAACGCAGCTGCGGTGTGCTCTGGCGGCCTTTCTGTTCCGGGGCGATGAGGTGTTTAAACCCATCGGGGTGATGTCCGGCGGCGAGCGTGCCCGCCTGTTGCTTTTAAAACTGATGTTGGCGGGGGATAACCTGTTGCTTCTTGACGAGCCCACCAACCATCTGGATATTGCCTCCCGAGAGGCCTTGGAGGACGCCTTGAAGGATTACGAGGGCACCATTCTGGCGGTATCCCACGACCGGTATTTTATCAACAAAATGGCCAGCCGGGTGGTGCAACTGACCCCCGACGGACTGGAAACGGCGGGCGCCGATTACGACGCCTATGCCGCCTTGCACCGTCAACCGGCTGCACCGCCCACCTTTACCGAGAAACCGGTCAAGGTCAACGATTACAAACTCCGCAAGGAGCGGGAGAGCGCCATCCGCCGGCTGACCACCGCCGTGCGCCGGGCGGAAGAAGCCGTTGCCTCGCTGGAAGAGGAGATCGCCGCTCTGACCGCCCGCTTAGAAAGTCCCGAAACGGCGGCGGATTACGAGACCCTCACCGCCCTCACGGCTGAGTTGGACGAGAAAAACGACGCCCTGTTGACGGCGATGGAAAACTGGGAGCAACTTCAGTTGGAACTTGAGCAACTCACCGCAGAAAACAGTTGACAATAGCACTTTAAAGTGCTAAACTATTACCAACCCCTAGCCGAACTCCTGTCCCACCGGGGCAGGAGTTTTCCGTTTTTCGCATCGGCTTGATAGCCTTCCCCTTGAGAGGAAGGTGGCACGGCGTAGCCGTGACGGACGAGGTGTGGCCGCAGGCGGAAGACGGAGGTGGTTATGAAAAGCACGAAAGGAGTGGATACGATGGGAATGCCTCGATGGCGCAACTTCGGCGAAGCCGAAGTTGGTCAAATACGCCTTGATGGTTTAGACAACCATCATTTTGCCTATCGGCAAAACCGTCGTATTTGCGCTTTCTTTTTTTAATGAATTTATTTAAAACATTACTACCTTTATATATAGGAGGAATTTACTATGATTCTCAACGGTGTTGATTTTGAAACGTATTTTAAAAACTATCCTGACGATAAGGGCTATTTCGGCCCTTACGGCGGCGCCTACATCAGCGACGAGTTGAAGGCGGCCATGGAGGAGATCTCCACCGCCTATTTCACCATCGCCCAGTCCCGCCAGTTTATTGCGGAACTGCGCCGCATCCGCAAGGAGTTTCAGGGCCGTCCCACCCCGGTGAGCCACCTGGAGCGTTTGTCCAACAAACTGGGCAACGTCCAGTTGTACGTCAAGCGGGAGGATCTGAACCATACCGGCGCCCACAAACTCAATCATTGTATGGG
>CAYSRL010000042.1:0-9104 GCA_964433515.1 uncultured Ruminococcus sp. | reverse complement strand
GTACTTGTTGCGGGCCTGGCTCTCGCCGGCAAACGCCTCGGCCAGGTTGCGCTCGGTTTTGGTGCCTTTCAGTTCCATAATACATACCTCCTGTAAATGGTAAAGATAACACCTTTAGTATACCCTCGTTTTCCAAAAAATACAAGTGGTTTTTGGGGAAGAATTTATTTTTGATGCGGGCGATCGAATGCATTATACCTTGCGGGAGGGCGCAGAGGCCCTCCCCTACGATCTCGTACCGACTTAGCAACACTCCTAACTCCTCACTCCTCATTCCTAACCCCTCACTCCTAACCCCCTTGTCACTCCCTCCCTATTTGTGCTATAATGGAAAAAACTCCCTTTGGAGGTATCGTTATGAGCCTGACTCTCAAACCCATTGCCCACATCCGCACCGATTTTGGCACCAAGTTCGGTGTCCCCCGCCAGAGCGGTGTGGTGGACGAACTGACCGCCCGCATCGTCTTTGAGCCGGCATACCGCAACCCGGACGCTCTGCGGGGGCTGGAGGATTTTTCCCACCTGTGGCTTGTCTGGCATTTCGACCAGGTGAAGCAGGAGGGTTTCTCGCCCACGGTGCGCCCACCCCGGCTGGGGGGCAACGCCCGGATGGGGGTGTTCGCCACCCGCTCCCCCTATCGCCCCAACCCCATCGGGCTGTCCAGCGTCCGGCTGGTATCGGTGGAGCGGGACACCCCCGAGGGGCCGGTCATCACCGTGGCCGGTGCCGACCTGATGAACGGCACCCCCATCTTTGACATCAAGCCCTATCTGGCCTATACCGACAGCCACCCGGAGGCCACCGGCGGCTTTGTGGCGGGGCTCACCGACCGGTCGGTGCAGGTCAACTGCCCGGAAGAACGGCTCGCCTCTCTGCCGGAGGAGATCCGCAGCCGGCTGTTGGCGGTGCTGGGCCACGACCCCCGACCCACCTACCAGAACGACCCCCACCGGGTATACGGTATGGACTTTGCCGGGTATAACGTCCGCTTTACGGTGGCGGACGGCGTGCTGACGGTGGTAGAAATTCAATAATTTTTCGTCATTTTTTGTTGCATTGGAGTGAACTGTGTGCTATAATTCAATTTGTGAACAAATTGTAAACACCTGGGAGGTTTGTGTATGAAAAGAGCAGACGGCACCCTATTGCGGCACACAGACCCGATGTACCGCATCGTGGCACACGTTATGAAACTGCGCAGCGACTCTATGAACTCCATCACCCTGGACATTCCGCTGGAGCCCATTGACAAATACATCCGGCAGAAGAAAAAGGCCGGACAGAGTATGAGCCATATGGCGATCATTCTGGCCGCCTTTAACCGAACGGTATGCGAATATCCTGCCCTCAACCGCTTTGTGGTGAACAAGCGGGTGTATGCCCGCAACGAGGTGGCCATCGGTATGGTGGTGCTCCGTGCCGGAGCCACCGGCGCCGAGACCATGGGCAAGATCTATCTCCAACCGGAGGACACCATCCTGGACGTGGAGAACCGCATCCAGGAATACATCGCCGGCAACCGGGACACCCAGGGCGTAAACGCCACCGACAAGATCATCAACAGGCTGGTGAATCTGCCGGGTCTGCTCCGGTCGGCGGTGGCGATGCTCAAATGGATGGATTGGCACAACCTGCTGCCTAAATCCATCATCGACGCCAGCCCCTTCCACGTGTCTATGGTTTTCACCAACCTGGCCAGCATCCGCACCAACCACATCTACCACCACGCCTACGATTTCGGCACCACCAGCCTGGTGATGGCGGCGGGCAACACCCGGGAGGTGCCCCATCGCACCCGGGACGGCGAGATCGTCCACGAAAAGTGCCTGCCCCTCGGATTGGTGATGGACGAGCGTATCGCCAGCGGCTATTACTTCTCACAGGCATTCCGCCGGATCAAGGATTATCTGAAAAATCCCGCTCTGCTGGAGGAGCCCCCGGAGAAGATTATCGCCGACCCGGAAATTTAAGGTATATAAAGAGCCGTGCAACCATTGGTTGCACGGCTCTTTTGTTTGGTTTATTCCACTACGACGGTGCCGTCGTCTTGGATGGTGACGGTCATACCGTCCCGGACATAGTCGAGGAATTCCTCGCCCAGACTGTCCACCACCGGCATCTGCACGTCGGGCAGCCACACGGAGGCCAGAATGGAACCGGCCGCCGCCAGAGAGTCGATCGGCTGTGAGAACAGCATACAGGCCGGCTGACGGCCCATCGCACAGGCGCAATACAACACCAGACCGCCGGTGGTGGAGCCGATGGTCATCGGCAGACACACCGCCTTGCCGGCCAACTCCTTGCCGTGGAGATCGGGGTTGTTCTGGTCGCCGCAGGTGGCCTTTTTATCGCCGAACTGCAACGCACCCTGCAACGATGCCAGGGTGTTGAAGCCGCCGTGGGACACCACGGCAGGGGCACTCACCGTGCCGGGGGCAACCACACGTCCTTTAAATTCTTTCATTTTCAGTTGCCTCCCTTCGTGATCTTGTGCAGGATCTCCGCCTCGGTGTAATACCGGGCGGTGGTGTAGGTGCGCAGTTTGTTGCTGCTGGTCATCACCGGCATACTCTTGCACAGGGGGTTGTTCATATACATCAGAGGGCAGATATAGGACAGGATCACGCCGGTGGCCGCCAGACGGGCGGCATACTCGGTCTTTTCGAACTCCGCCTTGACCGCCGGAGCGGTGGTGAACACGGTGGGCACCAGCACCTTCTTGTTGCCGCTTTCCTTAAGCCCCTGCTCCACCGCCACGGTCCAGTCCTTAAGCTGTTGCAGGCTCATATGGGGGCAACCCACAAAGCACAGTTTCGGCTGGGCGTCGGGGTTTTTCCACATCACGGGATACCCCTTCTTGACCCGCTCCAACTCCTTGTCGTCGATCACGTACACCCGGGCGGTGTCGGTGATGAGCGAGCCGCCCTGCTCCTTTGCCTCGGGGGTGAGGCCGTCGATGTGGTACAGACCCACCGCACCGTTGGAGGCGGTGGCAGCGCCGAAATCTTTGAGATAGGCGCAGGCCTCGTCGTTCAGGTCATTCCCCAGCCACTTGTCCAGACCCATCACATAGGGCACGTCCTCCATCACCTTCATACCGATGGCGGAGCCCAACAACTGGGCTTCGGGCTTTTCGGTGGTCTCCACTTTTACGATCCAGGTGGCACGGCGCCCCTCGTCGGTCAGCAGACCGAAATGGGGCACATAGCCGGCGATGGAGCCCATAATATCCATAATGCCGGAGTTGCGGTTGCACCGGGCGCCCAGCACCGAGTTGGCGTATACCACGGCGGAGGACTCTGCCCAAGAGAGGACGTCGCCCATTTTGGGGGTGTTGCCCACCTGATCCAGATAGCAGGCACAGGTAAAGGCGTTATCGTCCATCAGACCCAATTCCTTGAGTTGTCCCTCATAGGACGTTTGGGTGGCGTACATAATTTTGTTGAAAATGAAATTCTGCAGAAAATTGGCGGGCACATTCTTGTCCACCGGACGGGGATCCACCGAAAATTTCTGCTGGGAAACGGCGCCGTCGTCAATGAGTTTCTGCATCAGGTCAAACACCGGGGTCATCATTTTCAGGCCGAAAGAGGTGACCAGGTGGTTATACTCCGAGGTCACCGGCACCATCTTATCGGCGCCGAAGGTGTCGCCATACATCACCAGGGTCTTCCAGACCTTTGCCATCGTTTCGCCCTGAGAGCCATTCAGTATGGCTTGTTGCTGGTCGGTTAAGAACATACTATCATCCTTTCTTACTATGATCTGTGAGGCGGAGCAAAATTCCTCGCTCCCCACTCCTCACTTTTCATTAGATTTTCATCGCCACATCCCAAGCCTGCCAGATCACCGTGCGCAGATTGCCCACCTTGCTGGCATCGCCCACGATATGCACCTTGCCGGATTTTTTCGCCACCGGGGCGGGGGTATAGCCCACCGACAGGATCACGTCGTCAGCGGCGATCTGCTGGGTGGAGCCGTCGGCGTGGGTGACGGTGACCCCCGCATCGGTGATGGCGTCCAGTTTGGTTTCCAGATGCACCGCCACCGCATTGGTCTTGAAAAAGTCCCGCAGATAACTGGTGTTGGCCAGCGGCACGCCGGCGCCGTGCATCAGGTCGTCCTGCATCTCCACGATAACCGGGGTCTTGCCCTGCAGATACAGGTCATAGGCGATCTCGCAGCCGGTGAGACCGCCGCCCACAACCACCACGGTGTCGCCCACCGGCTTGTTGCCCAGCAGGTAATCCACCGCCTCGATGGCGGTGTCGGCGCCGGGCACCGGCAGACGGCGGGCGGTGGCACCGGTGGCCACCACCACCTCGTCCGCATCCAGCGCAGACGGGTCGGTCACTTCGGTGTTATAGTTCACCCGGATGGGATATTTCTGCATCTCCCGGCGGTACCAGGCGATGAGATCTTTGTCCTTTTCCTTAAACGAGGGGGCTGCGGCGGCAATAAACACGCCGCCCAGCACGTCACTCTTCTCATACAGGGTGACGGCGTGACCCCGCTTGGCGCAGACCAGTGCGGTTTCCATACCGCCGATACCGCCGCCGATAACGGCGACCTTTTTCGCCTTTTTGGCGGGGGTAATGTGGTATTTGCCGGACTGCATCGTTTCCGGGTTCAGGGCGCACCGTGCCAGACCCATGGTGTCGGTCAGATCCTGGCTGTTGGCGTGACCCTTGGCGGAGGAGAAGTTAAAGCAACCGGCGTGACAGCAGATACAGGGCTTGATGTCCTCCAGACGGTCCTCAATGAGTTTGGTGATCCATTCCGGGTCGGTGAGGAACTGGCGGGCGATGCCCACCGCATCAATGCGTCCCTCTTCCACCGCCCGGGCGCCCACCGCCGGCTCCATACGGCCGGCGCACACCACCGGGATATCCACCAACTGCTTAATGTGTGCCACGTCCTCCAGGTTGCAGTTTTGGGGCATATACATGGGCGGATGGGCCCAATACCAGGAGTCGTAGGTACCGTTGTCGGCGTTGAGCATATCGTAGCCGGCCTCCTGCAGATACCGGGCAGCCTTTTCGGATTCCGCCATATCCCGGCCCTTTTCCTCATACTGCTCGCCCGGCAGGGCGCCATAGCGGAACTCTTTGACCTTGGACTGGACGCTATACCGCACCGACACCGGGAAATCGGCGCCGCAGGCACCCTTGATGGCCTGCACCACCTCCACCGGGAAACGATAGCGGTTCTCGAAACTGCCGCCGTATTCGTCGGTGCGGTGGTTGGTCAGTTCCATGGTGAACTGATCCAGCAGATATCCCTCGTGAACGGCGTGAACCTCCACGCCGTCCACCCCGGCATCCTTACACAGTTTGGCCGTCTTGGCAAAGGCCTCGATGATCTCGTGGATCTGCTCCTTTGTCATCTCCGGGGTGGTGATCTCCGGATCCCACCGGGAGGGGAGCGGACTGGGAGAGGCCAACTCGTGGCTGGTGTCGATGACCGGCTTGATGAGTGCCCGGGTGAACTTGTTTTTGTGCAGGGGGCCCACCAGATCGGTGATCGCCCAACTGCGGCCCATACCGGCGGTGAGCTGGATAAACAGCTTGGCGCCGGTCTTATGGATCTCATCCATAAACTCTTTCAGATCCTCAAACATTTTGGGGTTCTGCCACAGCCATTTGCCCCAGAAGGTATCCCGCAGAGGGGCAATGCCGGGAATGATCAGACCCACGTTGTTTTTTGCCCGCTCCAGGAAGAATGCGGCGGCCTCCTTATCAAACTTACAGCCGGTCAGTTCAAACCAGCCGAACAGCGAGGTGCCGCCCATCGGGCACAGCACGATGCGGTTTTTGATCTCCACATTGCCGATCTTCCACGGGGTGAACAGCGCTTCGTATTGCTTATCCATAAACGATCTCCTTTCGTCATTTGGGATTCCATCGAAAACAGGACAGAACCCGCCGGCCCTGTCCTGTTTGGTTTATCGTTCCTCTCGGAAATAGGGCAGACCCAGCGCCGCCGGGGGCTGATGTTCTCGCTTTTTCCGCATACTGGTGATGATCAGCACCACAATGGTCACCACATAGGGGAGCATATTGAACAGCTCCTGGGTGTCGGTGCCCAGAGGCACACCGAACTGAGGCATATAGTTGTTCAGGTTGCACAGCATACCGAACAGGAAGGAGCCGGCGATCGCCATCGAGGGCTTCCACAGAGAGAAGATGACCAGGGCGATGGCCATCCAGCCACGGTCGCCGAAGGCGTTGTTGGACCAGACGCCGTCGGCATACACCATCACATACTGCAGACCGCCCAGACCGGCAATGGCACTGCCCACGCAGGTGGCCAGATACTTATACCGGGTCACGTTGATGCCGGCGGCATCGGCGGTGGCGGGGTTCTCGCCCACCGCCCGCAGGGACAGACCCACCCGGGTGCGGTTCAGCACCAAGGTGGCCACCACAGCCACGAGGATGGCCAGATAGGTCAGGAAATCGTGACCCAGGAATATCTGGCCAAACCAACCCAGATCCTTTGCAAAAGGCAGGGTCTTGTCAAAAAAGGAACTGGTGTTGGACAGAATGACCGAAGGCAGGTCGCTTTCCACCAATTTCACCAGAGAGCCGCCGAAAAAGTTGCCCAGACCCACACCAAAGGTGGTGATGGCCAGACCGGTCACGTTCTGGTTCACACGCAGGGTGACGGTGAGGAAACTATACAGCAGACCCATCAGCACCGAACCCACTATGGAGGACAGCAGCGGGATCAGAATCGCCAACGCCGGCACCATATTGGCCAACTGGTTGCCACAGGCCTGTTCATACAAAAAAGCACCGATAACACCGCTGATACTGCCCACATACATAATGCCGGGAATACCCAGGTTCAGGTGGCCGGATTTTTCGGTGAGGATCTCGCCGGTGGAGCCATACAGCAGAGGGACACCCAACGGAATGGAACTGGCTATGTAACTGACGATCGTGCTCATCATACCGGGGCACCTCCTTTCTTATTATGCCGGAACTTCACCGAATAGGTGATAAAGAACTCGCAGGCCACCAGGCACAGCACCACGATGCCCACCATCACGTCGGCATAGGCGCTGTTGAGGAAATAGGCGTCCGCCGTGCCGGCGGCACCGATCTGCAGAGCAGAGACCAACGCCGCCATACCGGCGATGATGAAGGGGTTAAAGTGCCCCAGCCAGGACACCATAATGGCGGTAAAGCCCTGTCCGCCCACCGTGGCGGTGTTGATGGAGTGGTCCTTGCCCGCCACCAACAGCATACCCGCAATGCCGCAGAGGGCACCGGAGATCACCATCGTGCGGATAACCACCTTTTTCACGTTGATGCCGATATAGCGGGCGGTGTTACGGCTCTCGCCCACCACCGCTATCTCATAGCCCTGTTTGCTATAGCGCAGATAGATATACACCAGCACGGTCAGCACCGTCACGATCACCACGTTCAGCAGATACTGCTGACCGCCGATGACCGGCAGAGCGCCGGTGGACACCGGGTTGATGACGTTGGAGCCCTGGCCGTTGGCGTAGACGTAATACGCCACGATCTGGGTGGCCACATAGTTCATCATCAGGGTGAACAAGGTTTCGTTGGTGTGATACCGGGCGTGGAAAATGGCGGGGATCACGCCCCACAGGGCGCCGCCCAGAACGCTGGCCAGGATCACCACCGGCACCAGCACCGGCTCCGGGATCTTGCCGCCCAGGTTGATCATACAGAACATCGCCGCCAGACCGCCGAACAGAGCCTGTCCCTCGGCGCCGCAGTTCCAGAATTTCATCTTAAAGGCCGGGGTCACCGCCAAGGACAGACACAACAGAATGGCGGTTTCCTGCAGGAATTTCCACATCTGGGTCAGTTTGCCCTCAAACAGACGGCCAAACACGCTCAGATACAGCCGGTTCATCACATCGCCAAAGGACACGTTCCGGCCGGAGGAGGCGTCCGCCAAGGCGGTGAGCACCAAACTCATCACCAAAAAGCCCACAACCACCGCCGTCAGACGAATCAGCCACGCCTTCCAGCCGGGCATATCGTCCCGCTTGGCAATGTGCATCAGGGGTTCGTGATGCTTTTTCGCTTTCTCATTCTTAGCCATTCGCCGGGCCTCCTTCCTCGGTCATTGCCTCGGTCTTGGTCATCAACAGACCGATCTGCTCTTTGGTGGCGGTGCGGGCATCCACCAGACCGGTGACACGCCCGGAACCGATGACCAGGATCCGGTCGCACAGTTCCAACAGCACGTCCAGATCCTCGCCCACGAAGATCACCGCCACGCCCTGCTCTTTCTGTTGGTTGAGCAGGTTATAGATGGTGTAAGAGGAGTTGATATCCAGTCCCCGGACGGGGTACGCCGCCATCAGCACGGTGGGAGAAGCGGCGATCTCACGGCCCACCAGCACCTTTTGCACGTTGCCGCCGGACAAACGGCGGACCGGGGTGTTGGCACCGGGGGTCACCACCTCCAACTCCTCGATGATGTGCTCCGCCAGATCCCGGGGGGCTTTACGCTCTAAGAACATACCCTTGCCCTTTTGATAACTGCGGAGCATCATATTGTCCACGATGTCCATATTGCCCACAAGGCCCATACCCAGTCGGTCCTCCGGGACGAAGGACAGCCGCACGCCCAACTCACGGATCTGCAGGGGGGTCTTGGTGCCCAGATTGTCCATCTTGCCGGTCTGGGGGTTGGCGTACAGCACCGCACCGCTATCCAACTTCTGCAGTCCGGCGATGGCCTCTAACAGTTCCCGCTGGCCGGAGCCGGCGATACCGGCAATGCCCAGTATCTCACCGGCCTTGGCGGTGAAGGACACGTCGTCCAGCACCTTAACGCCTTCCCGGTTGGAGCAGTTGATGTGGTGTACCTCCAGACGGGGTGTGGCGTTCACCGGGTCGGCACGGTGGATGTTCAGTTCCACCTTTTTGCCCACCATCATCTCGGTGAGACTCTTTTCGTCGGTCTCGGCGGTGTGCACCGTGCCGATATACTCGCCCTTGCGCAGCACCGCCACCCGGTCGGACAGGCTCAGCACCTCGTGGAGTTTGTGGGTGATGATGATGATGGCCTTGCCATCGTCCCGCATCCGGCGGAGCACCGCAAACAGTTT
>CAYSRL010000041.1:0-9154 GCA_964433515.1 uncultured Ruminococcus sp. | reverse complement strand
GTCTGGCCACCGAGGCCACCTCTTTCTCCTGTGCCGGCTCCATCAGCGTGGGCGGTTGGACCATCCGTTGCCACACCCGGAGCCATATGGGCGTGCTGAATCTGCGCCAGGCCATCTCCAACTCCTGCAACCCCTATTTCGTGCAGTTGGGTCAGCGCATCGGCGGCAATACCTTCTATAAATACTTTAACGGCTTCGGCTTTACCGAAAAGACCGGCATCGATATGAATGGCGAGATGTCCAACGAGGGCCTGTACTACGGTGCCGCTACATTGAGCGAGCAGGCCTCCTCTCTGGCTACGGCGGCTTTCGGCCAGACCTTTAAGATCACCCCGGTGCAGATGATCACGGCTATGTGCGCCATTGCCAACGGCGGCAAACTGGTGACCCCGTATGTGGTGTCCCAGGTGCTGGATTCCGACGGCAATGTGGTGTCTACCACCGAAACTGCGGTAAAACGGCAGATCATTTCCGCCGATACCTCCCGGCAGATCTGCGAGATCCTGGGGGATATCGTTAACGGCGGCGGTTCCAAGAACGCCTATGTGGCGGGCTATCGGATCGCCGGTAAGACCGGTACCTCTGAAAAGCGGGATACCAAAGAGAATACCGAAGACGTGGTGGCTTCTTTCTGCGGCTTTGCCCCGGCGGATGACCCCCAGGTGGCGGTGCTGGTGTTGCTGGACGACCCCCAGACCGAGATCCGTTACGGCGGCACCCTGGCCGCTCCTGTGGCCCAAAAGATATTCGCTTCCACCCTGCCGTATCTGGGGGTGGAACCCTCCTATACTACC
This sequence comes from uncultured Ruminococcus sp., assembly GCA_964433515.1. Taxonomy (GTDB): domain Bacteria; phylum Bacillota; class Clostridia; order Oscillospirales; family Acutalibacteraceae; genus UBA5905. The sequence continues at coordinate 8,360 of CAYSRL010000041.1, read as the reverse complement.
GAAGAATTGGCCACCCTGTCCCGCACCACCCCCAACGTGGTGGGTCAGACCCCCACGGTGGCTCAGAATAAGATCACCAACACCGGGCTAAAGGCCACGGTGGTGGGTGACGGCGAAAAGGTGGTCCGGCAGGTGCCGGAGGCCGGCCAGTCGGTGCCGGCAGGCGGCACGGTGATCTTGTACACCGAGGAGGATGACGACACCGCTTTGGTGACGGTTCCCAGTTTTATCGGCCGGTCGGTGAACGAGGTCAATTCTCTGGCCGCCAGTATGGGGCTGAACGTGCAGATGCAGGGTCTGGTCAGCGGCTCCAGCGCCTCGGCGGTGGCCAGCAAGCAGAGTGTCCAGGAGGGCACAAAGGTGGCAAAGGGCACCGTCATTGAGGTGACTTTTGTATACAACGACACACGGGACGGTTGATGTCGCTTTACTCTAGAAACAGAGAGGAAGACCAATCTATGAAACTGTACGAACTGCTGAAAGATACCGGCATTTCCGCCGGTATTGTGAACGAGGATACAGAGATCGTGTCCATCACCTGCGATTCCCGGCGGGTGGAGCCGGGGTGCCTGTTTGTGTGCATCGTGGGCACCGCCGTGGACGGACATAGGTTTGCCGAGGCGGCTCAGCAGGCCGGTGCGGCGGCGGTGCTGACCCAGCGGGATCTGGGTCTGCACACCCAGTTGCTGGCAGAGGATACCCGGATGGCGTGGGCACAGATCTGCGCCAACTGGTTCGGTCATCCGGCCTCCCGGCTGAAGATGGTGGGTGTCACCGGCACCAACGGCAAGACCACCACCACCACCCTTATCAAATCGATGCTGGAATATGCGGGGCATAAAGTGGGGCTCATCGGCACCATCCACAACCTGATCGGCGATCGGGTGATTCCCGCCAAACATACCACCCCCGACCCCTACGACCTGCAGAGTTTGCTGGCGCTGATGGTGGTGGAGGGCTGTGACTATTGCGTGATGGAGGTGTCCTCCCACGCTCTGCACCAGCGCCGTGTGGCGGGGTGCGATTATGTCACCGGCGTGTTCACCAACCTGACCCAGGATCATTTGGATTATCACGGCACGATGGAACAGTATATGCTGGCGAAAAAAGAACTGTTTTCCATGTGCCGCACCGGCATCGTCAACCTGGATGACCGCTGGGCCGAGGCCATTTCGGCGGATGTGCCCTGTGAGATAATGACCTATTCCGCCAAAAAGGACGAGGCGGATTATGTGGCCCGGAACATTCGCTATCGGGCGGATGGCGTGGATTTTGAGTTGGTGGGCGTGGGTCAGATCGGCCGGGTGCGTATGCAGATCCCCGGTCAGTTCTCGGTGTATAACGGCCTGTGCGCCGCCACGGTGTGCTTGAGTCTGGGTATGCCTTTTGACCGGGTGGTGGAGTCCCTTTCTGCCGCCTCCGGCGTCAAGGGCCGTGCCGAGGTGGTGCCCACCGGGCGGGATTTCACGGTGGTGATCGACTATGCCCATACCCCCGACGGTCTGGAGAACATCTGCCGCACGCTCAAGGCGTGCTGCACCGGCCGTCTGGTGACTTTGTTCGGTTGCGGCGGTGACCGGGATAAGACCAAGCGTCCCCTGATGGGTCAGGTGGCGGCGTCCTTGTCCGACTATCTGGTGGTCACCTCGGATAACCCCCGCAGCGAGGACCCTGCCGCTATTATTGCGGACATTCTGGTGGGTCTCGAAGGGCAAAAGACCCCCTATACGGTGGTGGAAAATCGGGCGGAGGCCATCCGCTGGGCCATCGCCAACGCCCAGCCCGGCGACACCGTTTTGTTGGCGGGCAAGGGTCACGAGACCTATCAGATTCTTAAGGACGAGACCATCCATCTGGATGAACGGGAAGTGGTGGCAGAGGCGCTTTCGTAACAAACCGTTACCAGAGCCTCAAAACCGACCATAACATAGGAGGAACGTGTATGAACACCATTCAGAGCGCCATTATCCTGGCGGTTTGCGGAGCGGTTTCCTTCGCTCTGGCGGCGGTGCTGGGCAAACTTCTTATTCCTTGGCTGCACAAGCTGAAATTCGGCCAGACCATTCTGGAGGACGGCCCCACCTGGCACCAAAAGAAACAGGGAACGCCCACCATGGGCGGCATCTTGTTTATTGTGGGCTTTGTGGTGGCGGCGCTGTTGGGCGTGTTGCTTGCCCTGGCGCTGGATCTGCCTCTCAGTCTGGGCTCCATCCCCCGCACGGTGCGGTTTTGGGCGGGTTTCGGTCTGGCACTGGGTTGTGGCGCCATCGGCTTCCTGGACGATTTTATCAAAGTGGTGATGAAACGGAATCTGGGTCTCACCGCTCTGCAAAAGATCCTGTTGCAGTTGACCGTGTCCACCGCCTATGCCGTGGTGATGTATTTTTACGGTGACCGCCGGTTCACCATCCCCTTTATCGGCTCGGTGGACTGGGGTATTTGGTATATTCCATTCACCGTGTTTGTTGTGATTGCAATGAGCAACGCCACCAACCTGACCGACGGCGTAGACGGCCTGTGCGGTCTTACCGGTTTTGTGGCGGCGCTGGCGCTGTTGCTGCTCAGCGGTATGGTGGGCACCGGACAGATGTATCAGAGCATTCTGGCGGTGTCCCTGGCGGGCGGACTGGCGGGCTTCCTGGTGTGGAACCTTCACCCCGCCCAGGTGTTTATGGGGGATACCGGTTCTTTGTTTATCGGCGGTGCCCTCACGGCGCTGGCCTTTGGCATCGGCCGGCCTTTCCTGCTGGTGCCCATTGGTATTCTGTATATTGCCGAGACTCTTTCGGTGATCCTGCAGGTGGGATATTTCAAACTCACCCACGGCAAACGGCTGTTTAAGATGAGCCCTCTCCACCACCATTTTGAGATGTGTGGCTGGAGCGAGAACAAGATCGTTTTGACCTTTGCCGGCGTGACGCTGGCGGGTTGCGGGATAGCGGTTTTGCTGGAGATCTTTGGTTGATGATGGTTTGATTTTATGATTTTGTAAGAAAGGAGCGTACTCTATGGCGAGAGATAACACCGTGCCGATGCCCCATCGTCAGATGGCGTCCCGGCAACCGCAAAAACCCGCCAAGGGTCTGCGGAAATGGTTCAATCTGTCCAACGGTTTTGATATGCAGTTCTTCGTGCTGCTGATGATCATTCTGATCATCGGTCTGGCCACTTTGTATTCCGCCAGCCACGTGTACGCTTTTAACTATAACGACGGCGACAGTTATTTCTATATCCGCAAACAACTTTTGTGGGCGGCCATCGGTCTGGCGGGTATGCTGTTTGTGTCGATGATGGACTACCATATTCTCCACCGGTTTGCGTGGATCACGTGGATCGTCAGCATCGTGTTGCTGATACTGCCGTTGGTGATGCCCTCCTCCACCGGGATACGCCGGTGGGTGCATATCGGCGGATTTTCCTTCCAGCCGTCGGAGATCGCCAAGTTTGCGCTGGTGCTGTTGTTTGCCCATTTGATCTCGCTGAATCATAAACGGATGAAAAAATTCACCACCGGCTTTTTGCCGTTGTTGGTGCTGTTGGGCATCACCTGCGGTCTGGTGGTGATCGAGCCCCACCTGTCCGGCACGATACTGATCGTGTTGCTGGGTGCGGCGATGATGTATATCGGCGGCGTCCGCACCGGTTATCTGGTGGCGGTGGGTGCCGCCGGCGTGGCCATCGTGTTGGTGATGGTGGTGGTGATGGGGTATGAAAAGGACCGTATCGACGTGTGGCTCCATCCCTTGGAATCCTTTGCGAATGAGATCGTGTTTGAGGACGGCGTTTCCGGCCGTGACCACGCCTGGCAGACGGTGCAGTCGCTGTATGCCATCGGTTCCGGCGGTCTGCTGGGACAGGGCCCGGGCAATTCCCGGCAAAAGCACCTGTTCCTGCCGGAGCCCCAGAACGACTTTATCTTCTCCATTTTCTGTGAAGAGATGGGTTTTGTGGGCGCCGTCATCGTTCTTTTGCTGTTTGCCTGGCTGGTGTGGCGTGGTATGCGGATCGCCCTAAAAGCCCCGGATAAATTCGGGTGTATGCTGGCGCTGGGTCTGACCCTGCAGATCGGTATACAGGTGGCCATCAACGTGGCGGTGGTCGCCAACCTGATGCCCAACACCGGCATCAGCCTGCCCTTCTTCAGTTACGGCGGCACCTCTATACTGATGTTGATGCTCCAGATGGGCGTGGTGCTGTCCATCTCCCGGCAGTCGAGAATGGAGAAGATATAGGCCTGTATGAAGGAGGCTTTGTTATGCGTATACTGATGACCGGCGGCGGCACAGCGGGACACATCAATCCGGCTTTGACCATTGCCGACCTGCTGAAAAAGCAATATCCCGATGCGGAGTTTCTGTTTGTGGGTGCCACCGGGCGGATGGAGGCTCAACTGGTGCCGGCGGCAGGCTATCCCATCCGCACCGTGACGGTGCGGGGATTTCAGCGCCGGCTGAGTTTAAAAAACATCGGCCGGAACATCCTGGCGGCGGCCAACGTGCTCACCTCCAGCCTGGAATCCAAACGGATCATAAAAGAGTTTAAGCCCGACCTGGCGGTGGGCACCGGCGGCTATGTCTGCGGCCCCGTTCTCCGGGAGGCTATCCGGGCGGGTGTACCCACGGCGGTGCACGAGTCCAATGCCTATCCCGGTGTCACCGTCAAGATGCTGGGCAAAGAGGGTGCGCTGATTCTGCTGTGCAGTGAGGAGGCTCGCCGCCATCTCCCGGAGGGGGTAAAGGCGGTGGTCACCGGCAACCCCTTGCGCTCGGATTTTCTTACGTTGGATAAAGAAACCGCCCGGAAAGAGCTGGGTCTGGACAGCCGTCCGTTGGTGCTGTCCTTCGGCGGCAGTTTGGGCGCCGCCCGCATCAACGAGGCGATGGCTCAGGTGCTTTGCCGCAGCCGGGAAAAGGGCGCCTTGCAACACATCCACGGCGCCGGCAAGGCGGGATACGCCGCTATGAAGGCGCAGTTGGAGGCGTTGGATGTCCCCCTCAAAGGGGAGGGCATTACGGTGCGGGAATACATCGACGATATGCCCCGGTGTATGGCGGCGGCGGATCTGGTGATCTGCCGGTGCGGTGCTATGACCCTCAGCGAGTTGCCAGCCGCCGGAAAGCCTTCGATCTTGATCCCTTCGCCCTATGTGGCGGAAAACCACCAGTTCCACAATGCGATGGTGCTGGTGGGCCGAGGAGCGGCGCTGTGTATTGAGGAAAAGGAACTGACCGCCGACTCTTTGTGGGAGGCTATCTGTCAGGTGACCGCCGACCCGGAAAAACTGGCCGAGATGGGCCGCCGGGTGCGGGATGCGGCCATATTGGATGCGGACGACCGCATTATGACGGCGCTGAAAGATCTGCTGGAGAAATAACCGTTGACCGGACAAATTCTCTCTGCATACTCTGTGTGTGGAGAGGAGGCGTCGGTATGGAGCGATTGCTGGTGCGTGGAGGTCACCGTCTGGAGGGGGAGATCCCCATCCACGGTGCCAAAAACAGTGCCTTGCCGTTGTTGGCGGCTACCCTGCTTGGTACAGGGGTAAGCGAAATACATAACTGTCCCCGGCTGTCGGATGTGGAGGCTTCTGCCGCCATATTGCGGCATCTGGGTTGCCGGGTCACCCGGCAGGAGGATACGGTGACGGTGGATGCCGCCGCACCGACGCAGGACACCATCCCCGACCGCCTGATGCGGCGGATGCGGTCCTCTATTGTGTTTTTGGGCGCCGTGGTGGCCCGTATGGGCCGGGCGGTGCTGACCTATCCCGGCGGCTGTGAGTTGGGTCCCCGACCCATCGACCTGCATCTGTCTGCGTTGCGGCGGTTGGGGGTGTCGGTGGAGGAACGCCACGGCGCCATCCGGTGCGAGGCGCCCGGCGGTTTGCGGGGTGCCGAGATCTCGTTGGCTTTTCCCAGCGTGGGGGCCACCGAGAATGTGCTGTTGGCGGCTTCCACGGCTAAAGGCACCACGGTGCTGAGAAATGCCGCCCGGGAACCGGAAATTGAGGATCTGTGCCGGTTTCTCAACAAAATGGGCGCCCGGATATCCGGTTTTGATACCGGCACCATTGTGGTTGAGGGCGTTTCCCGCCTGGAGGGCGCCTGTCATCGGGTGATGCCGGACCGCATCGAGGCGGCCACCTATTTGGCGGCGGCGGCGGTCACCGGCGGAGACCTTGCTTTGACCCGGTGCGGGGCGTTGCCGGTGTCGCCGGTGTTCCCGGCGCTGGAACAGGCGGGATGCCGCATTGCGACCCCCACCCCCGACACGGTGCGGATAACCGCACCTGCCCGGCTGGGCAGTCTGGGTTCGGTGCGCACCTTGCCTTATCCGGGGTTCCCCACTGATGGGGCGGCGCCGATGTTGGCGGCGGCCTGTGTGGGTCAGGGAACCAGCGTGTTTGTGGAAACCATTTTTGAGAATCGCTATCGCTATGTGGATGAACTGTCCCGGATGGGCGCCCGGATACGGGTGGATGGCCGGGTGGCGGTGGTGGAGGGCGTTTGTGCCCTTCAAGGCGCCGATGTGGCCTGCACCGACCTGCGGGGCGGTGCGGCGCTGGTGGTGGCGGCGTTGGTGGCCCGGGGCGAGAGCCGGATCGCTCATCTGGAGCATCTGGACCGGGGCTATCAGGATCTGGTATCCTGTCTGACCGCCGTGGGGGCGGATATCCGGCGTGAACGATAATAAGCAGGAGGACACCGAATATGAGTGAAAATCATACGGACAATATCCGACAGGCCCGGCAGGAGGCTCGCCGTCGCCGTCGGCGAAAACTGATGATACGGCGCACCCTGATTGTGGGTGCGGTGCTGCTGGCGGTGTTGGCGGCGATCGCTTGGGGCGTGATGAGCATCATCGGCGCCCAACAGAGCAAAAAAGGGGTCACCACCGACTTTTTAGCGGTCAAAGAGATCGTGGTGGAGGGTGACACCCGCTATGCCGCCCAGGACATTATTGCCACAAGCGGCCTGTATATCGGCCAGAGTCTGTTTGGTGTCAACAAGGTGCAGGCACACGACACCCTGAAAGAGCAGATGCCCTATCTGGACACGGTGGAGATCGGTAACAAAGGTCTGTTCACCTTGCGCATCCGGGTCACCGAGACCCCGGTGATGGGCGCAGTCAAAGTGGAAAAAGGCTGGCTCGTTTTGGGCGAAAACAACAAAGCGCTGGAATACATCGAAAATGGCGATGCGCCCGAGGGCGCATTGCAGGTGCTGGGCGCTACTCTTGCCGGCGAAACGGTGGGAGAGACCCTGCTGGACGAACGCAGTCTGCGGGTGTGCAGCACCCTGGTGGCGGCGGCAGAACTGTATAAACTGGACGGTCTGACCACCATCAATATGACCGATAAGACCAAGGTGACCCTGCTTATCAACGAGCGTCTTGAGGTGGTGCTGGGCAATGAGACCAATATGCCGGCGCAGATCGAGATGCTGGCGGATACCCTGCCCACGCTGTACGATAACAACGGCATCAACGTGGAGGGGCGGCTGGATATGACCACCTTTGCGGATAGCGACCCGGATAATGACCGGGTGGTGTATACCCCGCCGGAACTGTTGCACGACGAGCCGGAGGAAACCACTGACAAGACCGATAAGACGGACTGATCCGGATCCACCGAGGATCCCGGCGAATAACGAAAACCGGCGGGCAAAAAAGGCCCGCCGGTTTTCTGTTGGTTTTTATCATGACCCCTTACAAAAAAATCTATATTTTTTATAATTTACAGTTGAAATACGATTATCTTTATGCTACAATATAGAGTGTATAGAACTATAACGAGAATCTACTTCTTGTATAAATAGGAGGTTTTTGCTATGTGCCCCTTTGAGATCGCTCCGGCAGTCCCCAACAACAGCATTACGATTAAGGTCATCGGTGTCGGCGGTGGCGGCGGCAACGCCATCAACCGTATGATCCGTGCCGACGTACGTGGCGTTGAGTTTATGGCTATCAATACCGATGCGGCCGTTCTGGACGTGTCGATGGCAACCCATAAGATCCAGATCGGCGAAAAGTTGACCCGTGGCCACGGCGCCGGCGGCAACCCCGAGCGTGGCCAGCGTGCCGCCGAGGAGAGCCGTGACGAGATCGTGGCGGCCCTGCAGGGTGCGGATATGGTGTTTGTCACCGCCGGTATGGGCGGCGGCACCGGCACCGGTGCGGCGCCCGTGGTGGCCCAGATCGCCCGGGATATGGGCATTCTGACGGTGGGTATCGTCACCAAGCCCTTCACCTTTGAGGGCAAGCGCCGTATGGAACAGGCCGAGGACGGCATCGCCGCTCTGAAAGAGCATGTGGACAGCCTGGTGGTCATCCCCAACGACCGCATCAAACTGGTCACCACC
>CAYSRL010000040.1:0-9282 GCA_964433515.1 uncultured Ruminococcus sp. | reverse complement strand
TTTGGCATCAACACCCCTCTGAAAAATCCGCAAAAAAGTTTACACTTTCTCTTTATTTTTCCATAAATATGTGTTACAATACTATAATCTATAAGTATACTCGCTAACTATAGGCTTTTTGAGGAGGGATGGGTATGGAACTGGATATGGATCTGGAGAACCGGTTGGTATCCGCCGACTATCTGCCGGAGGACGATGGGGATAACCCATTACGTCCCCGCACGCTTCGGGAGTATGTGGGACAGGAAAAGGTCAAGGAGAACCTGTCGGTGTTTATCGACGCCGCCAAAATGCGCCACGAAGCCTTGGATCACGTGCTGTTATACGGCCCTCCCGGCTTAGGAAAGACCACCTTGGCCGCCATCATCGCCAACGAGTTGGGGGTCAATTTCCGCATCACCTCCGGCCCGGCGTTGGAGCGCCCCGGCGATCTGGCGGCGATGCTCACCAATATGGAAGAGGGGGACGTGCTGTTTATTGATGAGATACACCGTCTGCCCCGCACCGTAGAGGAGATCTTATACCCGGCGATGGAGGATTTTTCCATCGACATTATGCAGGGAAAGGGGCAGGGCGCCCTGTCCATCCACCTGCCGTTGCAACACTTCACCCTCATCGGCGCCACCACCCGGGCGGGCCAGTTGTCCGCCCCTTTGCGGGACCGTTTCGGCGTGATCGCCCGGTTGGAGATGTACACCCCGGAGGAGTTGTCCCGCATTGTCACCCGCAGCGCCAAGATCCTGGAGGTGCCCATCGACCCGGCGGGCGCTTTGGAGATTGCCACCCGGTCCCGGGGCACCCCCCGTATTGCCAACCGGATGCTTAAGCGGGTGCGGGATTTTGCCGCCGTTCTCAACGGCGGTGTCATTGACAAACAGACCGCCGACGAGGCGCTGAACCGCCTGGAGGTGGATCACCTGGGCCTGGATCTGGTGGACCGCCGGATCCTGGAGGCGATGATCCATCACTACAACGGCGGGCCGGTGGGTCTGGACACCCTGGCGGCCATCACCGGCGAAGAGGCCATCACCATCGAGGACGTTTACGAGCCGTATCTGATGCAGTTGGGCTTTATCAACCGCACCCCCCGGGGTCGTGTGGTGATGCCCGCCGCCTATGCCCATTTGGGGATCGACCAGAACGGACAGACACGATTTTAATGTTTGAGGTAACGCTATGAGAGCAGCCGATAAATGGATAGACTATGAATTGCTGGACGCCTCCCGGGGTGAGCGGCTGGAGCGGTGGGGGGATATCCTTCTCATCCGCCCGGACCCCCAGATCCTGTGGGACACCCCCCGCAAAGATCCCCGGTGGAAACAGGCTCACGCCCGCTACCACCGGTCGAGCACCGGCGGCGGCCAGTGGGAGCGGTATCGCCCCATCCCGGACAGTTGGCAGATCGCCTATGGCGGCCTTACGTTTGCGCTGAAGCCCATGGGCTTCAAACACACCGGCCTGTTCCCGGAACAGGCGGTGAACTGGGATGCGATGGCGGCGCTGATAAAGAGAGAAGACCGCCCGGTGCGGGTGCTGAACCTGTTTGGCTATACCGGTGCCGCCACCCTGGCCTGTGTGGCCGCCGGCGCCCACGTGACCCACGTGGACGCCTCCAAGGGTATGGTGGCCTGGGGCAAAGAGAATGCGGTCAGTTCCGGTCTGGCGGATCGCCCGATGCGGTGGCTGGTGGACGACTGCGTTAAGTTTGTTCAGCGGGAACAGCGCCGGGGCAACACCTATGACGCCATTCTGATGGATCCCCCCAGTTACGGCCGGGGCCCCGGCGGCGAGGTGTGGAAACTGGAGGAGCAGATCTATCCGCTGGTGGCGGAATGTGTGAAACTGCTGTCGGATGACCCGCTGTTTTTCCTGATCAATTCCTACACCACCGGCCTTTCCCCATCGGTGATGCAGTATGTGTTGGGCAGTCTGTTGCCCGGCGGCATCGGCGGCACCCTGACGGCGGACGAGATCGGTCTGCCGGTGACCGCCTCGGGGCTTGTTCTGCCCTGCGGAGCCACCGCTATGTGGCATAAGTGAATGAGCAATGCGTAATGAGTGATGAGGGTCTGCGTTTTGCGGATGGCACTTGCTTTCCCCATTCCTCATTAAGAAAAAAAAGGAGGTGGACTTGATGTCGATGCTGAAAGCGGAGGATGTCCGCTTTGACTATACGTATGAGAATGAAGCCCCGCAGCCGGTGCTGTTGGGGATCGACCTGACGGTGGAAAAAGGCAGTTTCGTGGCGCTTTTGGGGCATAACGGCTGCGGCAAGTCCACCTTGTCCAAGCATTTTAATGCCCTGTTGTTGCCCACCGGCGGCCGGGTGCTGGTGGAGGGGATGGACACCGCCGACGAGGCGAACACCTATCCCATCCGCCGGCGGGTGGGGATGGTGCTTCAAAACCCCGACAACCAGTTGGTGTCCACCATTGTGGAGGAGGATGTGGCCTTTGGCCCGGAGAATCTGGGCTTACCCCCGGCAGAGATACGTGCCCGGGTGGACGAGGCGCTGGAGATGGTGGATATGACCGCCTATCGGGATCATTCTCCCCACAAACTGTCCGGCGGACAGAAACAGCGGATCGCCATCGCCGGCGTGTTGGCGATGCACCCGGACTGTCTGATTTTGGACGAACCCACGGCGATGCTGGATCCCCAGGGTCGGCAGGAGGTGTTGGACACCGTCTGTCGGCTGAACCGGGAACAGGGGATGACCGTGGTGCTCATCACCCACTATATGGAGGAGGCCGCATTGGCGGGCCGGGTGGTGGTGATGGACGAGGGCGTGGTGGTGCTGGACGGCACCCCCCGAGAGGTGTTCGCCCAAGGAAAGCGCCTGCTGGCGTTGGGGCTGGATGTGCCCCAGCCCACCGCTTTGTGCGAGACCCTGCGGGAAAAGGGGGTTCCTCTGCCTGCGGGGTTGCTCACCCCTGAGGAAACTGCCGAAGCCCTGTTAAACCTGCTAAACAAGTAATGACGGAAGGAGTTGACGCCGTATGGCGATTCTAACTGTGGACAACATCACCCATACCTACGGCGCCAAGTCGCCGTTTGAACAGCACGCCGTCCGGGGCATCTCTCTGGAGATACAGGAGGGCGAACTGTTGGGTATCATCGGCCACACCGGGTCGGGAAAATCCACCTTTATTCAGCATCTCAACGGTCTGCTCCGTCCGGATACCGGCCGGGTGCTGTTAGAGGGCAAAGACATCTGGGATGACCCCAAGAAGATTCGGGATGTCCGGTTCCAGGTGGGGATGGTGTTCCAATACCCGGAGCACCAGTTGTTCGAGGATACCATTTATAAAGATATTGCCTTCGGCCCGAAGAATATGGGCCTTTCGGAAGAGGAGGTGGACCAGCGGGTCCGTCAGGCGGCGGCCTACGTGGGTCTGCCGGAGGAACTGCTGGAAAAATCTCCCTTCGACCTGTCCGGCGGTGAAAAACGGCGGGCGGCGATCGCCGGCGTGATGGCGATGGAGCCCCGGGTGCTGATCTTGGATGAGCCCACCGCCGGCCTGGATCCCCGTGGCCGGGAGCAGGTACTTTCTATGATAAAAGAATACCAAAAGACCCGTGGCACCACCGTGTTGCTGGTGACCCACAGTATGGAGGACGTGGCCCGGGTGGCGGATCGTGTGTTGGTAATGGCAAACGGACAGGTGGCGATGCTGGATACGGTGGAGCGGGTATTTTCCCGGGCCGAAGAACTGGAGCGCATCGGCCTTACCGTCCCGGCGGTGACCAAGATCTTGCTGCTTCTGCGCCGGGCCGGTGTGGCGGTGGATACCGCCGCCTATACCGTCCCCCAGGCGGCTGACCAACTGCTTTGCTTGTTAGGGGGTGACGGCGTATGTTGACCGACATCACCTTGGGTCAGTATTTCCCCGGTCATTCGCTTCTGCACCGTCTGGATCCCCGGATGAAGTTGGTGCTGACCTTATTGTTTATCGTGCTGGTGTTCCTGCCCCAGAATTGGTGGGGTATGGCGGTGGTGCTGGCGTTTATGGTGGCGGTGGTTCTGCTGTCCCGCCTGCCGGTGCGTCTGCTGTGGCGGAGCATTAAGCCGGTGCTGTTTATCGTGGGCTTTACGGCGGTGCTGAACGTGCTGTATGTCCACGACGGTGCCACCTTGTTCCGGTGGCAGTTTATCCACGTCACCACCGGCGGTCTGCAGAACGCCGCCTTTATTGCGGTGCGGATACTGTGTCTGATCGTGGGCAGTTCGATGCTGACCTACACCACCACACCCACCGCCCTGACCGACGCCATTGAGCGGTTGTTGTCCCCCCTTAAATGGGTGCGGGTCAACCCCCACGAACTGGCGATGATGATGACCATTGCTCTGCGGTTTATCCCCACCTTGATGGAGGAGACCGACAAGATCATGGCGGCTCAAAAGGCCCGTGGTGCGGATATGGAGTCCGGCGGTCTGCTGAGCCGTGTGCGGGCGCTGGTGCCCATTCTGATCCCGTTGTTCGTGTCTTCGTTCCGCCGGGCGTATGACCTGGCGATGGCGATGGAGTGCCGTTGCTATCAAGGGGGCGATGGGCGCACCCGGATGAAACAGCTCACCACCGCACCCCGGGATTGGGTGGCGCTGGCGGTGTATCTGCTGGTGCTGGCGGTGCTGATCCTGCTGAACGTTTTACTTTGATAAAGAGGAGGCGGTGCTATGCAGCGCATACGATTGACTTTGCGGTATGACGGCACCGCCTATCACGGCTGGCAGGTCCAGCCCAACGGTGTCACCGTTCAACAGACCTTGCAGGACGCCATCCAGGCGGTCACCGGGGTGCGCTCCGGGGTGATCGGGTGCAGCCGCACCGATGCCGGCGTCCACGCAGATACGTTCTGTTGCACCTTTGACACCGACAGCCCCTTGCGGGGGGATAAACTGTGCAGCGCTCTGAATTTTCATCTGCCCCGGGATATTTCGGTGTATGCCGCCCGGGAGGTGGCAGAGGATTTTCACCCCCGCTATGCCGCTAAGGGCAAGCGGTATGTGTACCGCATCTGGAACGGCCCCCAACGGCACCCGGTCTATGACCGGTACGCCATTCACCAGAAAAAGCCGTTGGACGTGGAGAAAATGAACCGGGCGGCGGCGGACTTTGTGGGCTGTCACGATTTTGCCGCTTTTTGCGGTGCGGACAGCGGCCTGCAAGGCTCCACCCGGCGCACCGTCCACTCCTGCTCGGTGACCCGCCGGGGGGAACTGGTGCTGTTCACCGTAGAGGGTGACGGATTTCTGTATAATATGGTGCGCATTATGGTGGGCACCTTACTGGAAATAGAGGCGGGCCGTCTGCCGCCGGACAGCATCCCCGGCATTCTGGCGGGGTGCGACCGTGCCAAGGCGGGGCCCACCGCTCCGGCTCGGGCGCTTTGCCTGACCCAGGTGTTTTATGAGGAAGGATAAGGAGGACGCTATGGCTAAAAAAACAGAAAAACATAACCAGGGTCCTCTCACCGCCGAGCAAAAGCGGGTGATGCGCCGGAAAAAGGCTCGTCGCCGGGCGTTGGGCCGTTTGGTGGTGGTGCTGTTGTTTATAGGGGCGCTGGTGCTGGTGTGGCAGAACTGGGATGTGCTGTCCCCCGACCGGCTGATGAGCGAGTTTGAGATGCTGGTGGGCAGCGGCACCGGTGAATATCCGGTGGATATGTCCGGCACCGGCGTCCGCCGATTGGAAAAAACGGGTCAGCACGCTGCGGTGCTCACCGAGAGCCATCTCATTTACTTAAATCACGGCGGTGCGGAGGTATCCCGCTATGCCTGTGCCTATTCCACCCCCTTGATGCGTACCGCCGGCAAATATGTGCTGTTGGCGGAGCAGGGCGGCCGCCGTCTGCATCTGAGCACCCGCAGCAGCGTGGTGCTGGAACTGGAAACCGAGCGGGATATCCTGTCGGTATCGCTGAACGAAAAAGGGCAGATAGCGGTGCTCACCGACGGCCCCCAGGGCTATGCGGCGCAGATAACGGTGTATGACCGCAAAGGCGACCCGCTGTATGTCCGTGACCGGACCGTGACCGTGACCGATGTGGTGCTGTCTGCCGACGGCAAACAGGTGGGTATGCTCAGCCCTGAGGCGGTGGACGGTGCGCTGAACACCCGGATGGAAGTGTTTTCGCTGAAAACGGCGGACACCGAGGCGGTGTGCACGTATACCGCCTCGGACACCTTGCTTTACCGGCTGGCGTATCTGGAAAACGGATGGCTGGCGGCCTTTGGTGAAAATGGGGCGGTGATGCTGGATACGTCCGACGGTCTGGCTACGGTGTACGCCCCGGAAGGAATGAAGGTGTTGGGTTATGCCGCCACCGGCAACCATCTGGCATTGGCGTTGCGGCCTTATGGCACCACCGCCGGGGGCGAGATCCACGTGGTGGGAAAGGATGGCGAACCGTTGGCCGAGGTGGAATTCACCGGCGAGTTGCGGCATCTGTCCGGCCAGGATGGAGCCTATGCCTTGCTTACCGATGCGTATGTGCAAAAAATTGATCAAACCGGTGCCGTTGGCACCGCCCAGATCGAGGCGGACGGCCAGCAAGCGGTGCTGGACGGCAGCAATGCCGTTGTGTTGGGGCTCAACCGCTTAGACAGTTATCCATTATCTTGATTCTCACAAGTTTACATAATAGGAGGCACATAAAATGGCATACTTAATAGATGGAATTGCTATTGCTTTGTTCGCATTGATGGTGTTTTTGGGCTATCGTAAAGGGTTTATCCGCACGGTGTCCGGCGTGATATCCTTTGTGCTGGCCTTGGTGCTGTCCGCTATGCTGGCCGCACCGGTGGCAGAGTATGTGTATACCAACAGCATCCAGTCCTCCGTGACCCAGATCCTGGAGGATAATCTGGGCAAGGACAGCCCCACGGTGGAGCAGTTGGACGAGGCGCTGGAGGATATGCCTGCATTTATTTCTGAGCGTCTGGCCATATCCGGTATCACCGACGGCGAGACTCTGCTCAATTACGTGGGCCATGTGCCGGACGGCGAGACCGCCGCCACCGAGATCGAAAAAACCATTGTCCGCTCGGTGGTATATCCGGTGTTGGAGGCGGTGTTTTCGCTGATCTTGTTTGTGGTGTTGCAGATCCTGTTGTCCTTCCTTCTGCGTCTGCTGAATCTGTTGGCGAAACTGCCGCTCATCAAAAAGATCAACAAATGGGCGGGTCTGCTTGCCGGCGCCGTTCAGGGCGTGTTGTGGGTGCTGTTTGCCATCAGCGTGCTGGAGTTGTTGATTGCTTTCGACCTGTTCGAGGCGCTGACCCCGGCTCTGGTGGAGAATACCAAACTGGTTTCCTGGCTGTCCGGCATCAATCCCTTTGGCAGTTTGCTGAAGGATATCCTGTTGGTCGGCTGATAAAAAACCGACTATCATCGTTCGAGGTGTATGGTGATGAAGATTCTGAATGTGGAATGGAAATGGAACATTCCCAACACGCTATCCTTGCTCCGGATCGCTTTGGTGCCGGTGTTTATGGTGTTGTATTTGCTGCCCTCTGTGGCGGATAAATGGGCATTTCTCATTCTGTTGGTGTCCGGTGTATCGGATGTGCTGGATGGGGTGATCGCCCGGAAATTCAATCAGATAACCGATTGCGGCAAACTGCTGGATCCCCTGTCCGACAAACTGACCCAGGTGGCGGTGGTGGTGGCTTTGACCACCCGCTACCCCGAATTGTTGCCGTTGACCATCCTCTGCTTTGTCAAAGAGCTGTGTCAGGGCATCGGCGGCATCATCCTGCTGAAAAAGGGCAGTGCTGTCCGTGGTTCCAAATGGTTTGGCAAGGTGTCCACGGTGGTATTTTATGTGTGTATGCTGATTTTGGTGCTGTGGCCGGAGAGTCCCCCTGCGTTCCATTGGGTGTTGGCGGGTGTGGCCGGTGCCAGTATGCTGATGGCCTTCTTGGGGTATCTGAAGATGTTTATCGCCATCTCCCGTGAGGAGAAACAGAGCGGTGTTCCCCAACAAGTTGGCGAGAAAGGGTAATTATTTATGATGCTGTGTTCAAAATGCAAAAGCCGTCCGGCGGTGGTGTTTGTCACCCGCACCGACGGAAAAGAGAGCCGGAACGAGGGCTTCTGTCTGTCCTGTGCCAAAGAACTGGGCATTAAGCCGGTCAACGATATGCTGGAGAAATTCGGCATCAGCGACGAGGATATGGAGCAGATGGAATCCCAGATGACCGAGATGCTGGCGATGGCTGAGGAAGAAGGCGGAGCCGAAGAAGGGTTTTCCCCCGGCGGTGCGCCCTCTTTCCCCTTCCTGCAGAATCTGTTCGGCGGTCCCCGCCCGGAGGGCGCCGCTCCCACCGGGGGCAAAGCAAAGGCGAAAGGCGAAAAGCCGGAGAAGAAGCGGAAGTTTCTGGATCTCTACTGCAGCGATCTGACCGCCAAGGCCCGGGAGGGGCGTATGGACCCCACCGTCGGCCGTGACCGGGAGATCTATCGGGTGACCCAGATCCTGTCCCGCCGCACCAAGAACAACCCCTGCCTTATCGGCGAGCCCGGCGTGGGCAAGACCGCTATCGCCGAGGGGTTGGCCTCCCGCATCGTCCGGGGCGAGGTGCCCCCTCGTTTGCGGGATAAAGAGGTGCATCTGCTGGATCTGACCGCCCTGGTGGCGGGCACCCAGTTCCGGGGTCAGTTTGAGAGCCGGATCAAGGGGCTGGTGGATGAGGTTCGTGCCGCCGGCAACATCATTCTGTTTATTGACGAGGTACACAATCTGGTGGGCACCGGCGATGCGGAGGGCAGTATGTCCGCCGCCAACATTCTGAAGCCCGCGTTGTCCCGCGGCGAGTTGCAGGTCATCGGCGCCACCACCTTTAATGAATACCGCAAGCACATTGAGAAGGACTCCGCTCTGGAGCGTCGTTTCCAGCCTGTGACGGTGGAGGAGCCCTCCTTGCAGGCGGCTTATGAGATTTTGTGCGGCGTCCGTGCTTACTATGAGGCTTACCACGGTGTCACCGTGTCCGACACCCTGCTGCGGCAGGCGGTATCGCTGTCTGAGCGGTATATTACCGACCGCTTCCTGCCGGATAAGGCCATTGACCTGTTGGACGAGGCCTGTGCCGCCACGGCGCTGGCCAATAAAAAGGCGGACGAGTACGCTCGACTGGAAAAAGAACAAAAACGGTTGAGCGAAGACGAGGCTGAGCAGATGGCCGCCGAGGCCATTGACTACGAGCAGTTGGCCAATACCCGGGCCCGGCTGGCTAAGGTGCAGCAGCAGGCGGATGCGATCCGTGCAGAGGCTACC
>CAYSRL010000039.1:0-9355 GCA_964433515.1 uncultured Ruminococcus sp. | reverse complement strand
AGATGGTTCTCTTGTGTTAGCAACAATCAATAATGGTTTTATTAACAGAGGGCGGGTGGCGGAAGCCAGCCGCCCCTTGCAATTTTCGCCAAAAAATTTAAGGGAGTTGCAAACGAGGGAATCTTGTGGTATGCTAACAAGGAATTGAACAAAGATCGGTAAAAATTTGAGGTGATTTGCGATGGACTTTTTTGCACTTATGTTTGAAGAGTGGTTGACAAAAGTAACAAAACCATTTGATTCAATTGGCAATCCTGCTGTTAGGACTATTTTGCAAATTGGTGCGATGATTTTGTGTTGCGCTATTAGTGTTGGTATAATTTTGGGAATTGATGCGCTAATCTCTTTCGTGTGTAAAGGAACGCCGTTTGCAGACAATCGAATAGTACGAGTAATTATTGGTATTGTTAATTTTATTTTATGCTTAGTCTTAATTGCTCTTTTTATTCGTTTAGTTTCTTGGGTTATTTCATTTTTTGTTCGCTAATCTAGCATTTCCCTTTTCTAATGCAAAACCAATCGTTCAGTGCCATCGCACTATACTAATCCGTACCCCTTTCTTAGCACAGAGGGACGGCCTTTTTGAGTTGACAACAACCTATACAGTTTTATTTCACATCACTCGGGGCGGTTGGCGAAAGCCAGCCGCCCCCTTGCAATTTTCGCCAAAAAATTTAAGGGAGTTGCAAACGAGGGAATCTTGTGGTATACTAACAAGGAATTGAACAAAAAAAGAAATCTCTAAAATCAAGAAACACTACGGAGGTAGAAAGCCCGCATACGATGCAAAGAAACTCCAAATCAAAGCAGATTACAAGGTTTTGGGCAAAAAGATCACTACTAAAATTGATATTGCAGCAGTAGTTGTTGAAACCGTTTTAGCGGTTATATTTATTTGATGATATTGGGAGGCACTGTAGATGGACACCATTATTGAATTGGTATTTGTTCGAGAAATCATCAATTCTGTCGTTATTGTAAGTATAGTTGTTGCATTATTGATTTTCATTAGATGGGCATTAAAAGAGGATGTGCATTTTAAATGGATTTTTTCAATCAGCATAGCAATTTCTGTTGTAGTAGTTGCAGTTTTGGGAATTGGTCTATCAAGAATTTTCCTTGACATACAGAACGAAGATTACATCACATACTGCGGAGAATATATCGAACGTGGTGGTGGACAAAAGGACTTAAAAACCATAGTTGTATATGATGACCACGGGAATGAGATTAAACTATTAAGAACAGGACCTAGTGAAAAAGGGACTTATGAAGGAACCGTAGTATATGGTAAACGTTCAAAAATCGTCGTCAAATATAGTGGCACACTAAAGCTTTATTAACAGCGTTACATCCCCGCAAGATATATTAACACAATACACCGGAAGATGGTTCTCTTGTGTTAGCAACAATCAATAATGGTTTTATTAACAGAGGGCGGTTGGCGGAAGCTAGCCGCCCCCTTGCAATTTTCGCCAAAAAATTTAAGGGGGTTGCAAACGAGGGAATCTTGTGGTATACTAACAAGGAATTGAACAAAGAAAGGAAGATCCGGCTATGGCAAAACCGATCGTTTTGTGTGCCGACAGCACCTGCGACCTGAGCCCCGAACTGATCGAGAGGTATCAGGTCAAGATTCTGCCGATGCACGTCAACCTGGAAGAAAACAGTTATCTGGACGGCGTGGACATCAACCCCGACGCCATCTATGCCTATTATCACGAGCACAAGGTGCTGCCCAAGACGGCGGCGCTGAATATGAACGAGATCCTGGATTTCGTCACCCCCTATATCGAGGCGGGCAACGATGTCATTTGTATGACTCTGGGCTCTGCCCTGTCCACCACCTACAACTCCTGCCGTCTGGCGGCGCTGGAGCAAGAGGGCCTTTACGCCATCGACAGCAACAGCCTGTCCACCGGCTTCGGTCTGGCGGTCATCGCCGCCGCCGAGCGCATCGCCGCCGGTCTGCCCGCCCAACAGGTGGTGGCAGAGGTGCAGGAGATCACCAAAAAATCAGAGGCCAGTTTTATCGTGGATAATCTGGAATTTCTGCACAAGGGCGGCCGTTGCTCCGCCGTGGCGATGCTGGGCGCCAACGTGCTGAAACTCAAACCCTGTATCGAGGTGTCCAATGAGGGCGGCTCTATGGGTGTCAGCAAAAAATACCGGGGCGCTCTGGAGCGGGTGCTGGAGGAGTATGTGGCCGACCGGCTGTCCGGCCGTGACGACATCGACACCTCCCGCATCTTCATCACCCATTCCGGCATTTCGGAAGAGCGCATCGCCATTGTTAAGGCGGCGGTGGAAAAGCATATGGCCTTCGGCGAGATTCACATCACCCGTGCCGGTTGCACCATCTCCTCCCACTGCGGCCCCAACACCCTGGGCATCCTGTTCCTGCGGAAATAATATACCGGAATACCATAAATTGGTATATAAAGTGCACCCTGCTGTCCCCCCGGACAGCAGGGTGCTTTTTTGCGCCCGACAACGCAACGTATCCCCCTTCGTCATCCCCTTTTGACGAAATTGCAAAATTTTTAACAAACTTTGTCACTTTTTAGCGTTAAAGCATTGACAGGCTAAAGTTTTGGGGGTATAATACGTTCTAATATCTCCTGCGGCGGCGTAAAAATAAAGGATCTTTCCTGCCGTGGGAGAGAAATGAATTCTTTGGAGGAATGAGATATGGCAAGAGTATACAATTTTTCTGCCGGTCCTTCCATGCTGCCCCAGGCAGTGTTGGAAAAAGCCGCCGCCGAGATGCTGGACTATGAGGGTTCCGGCCAGTCGGTGATGGAGATGTCTCATCGATCTAAGGTGTACCAGAGCATTATCGACAAGACCGAGGCCCTGCTGCGAGAGATCATGAACATCCCCGAGAATTACAAAGTGCTGTTTTTGCAGGGCGGCGCTTCATCCCAGTTTGCGATGGTGCCCATGAACCTGATGACCGGCAGCGGTAAAGCGGACTATGTGGTCACCGGTCAGTGGGCGAAAAAAGCCTATAAAGAGGCGGCCCGCTACGGCAACGTGAACGTGGTGGCCTCCTCGGAGGACAAGACCTTCTCCTACATCCCCAAATTGGATAAGGCCACCTTCACCCCGGATGCGGACTATTTCCACATCTGTATGAACAACACCATCTACGGCACCGTATACCACGACCTGCCGGACACCGGCGACGTGCCGCTGGTGGCGGACATCTCCTCTTGCGTGCTGTCCCGCCCCATCGACGTGTCCCGGTTCGGCGTGCTGTATGCCGGCGCCCAAAAGAATATGGCTCCCTCCGGTGTCACCGTGGTCATCATCCGGGAGGATCTCATCGGCAAGGCGATGGATATCACCCCCACGATGTTCAACTATCAGACCCACGCCGACAACGGCTCTATGTTCAACACCCCGCCCTGTTACACCATCTATGTGATGAAACTGGTGCTGGAATGGATCAAGGAGGAGATCGGCGGTCTGGATAAGATGCAGGAACTCAACGAGAAGAAAGCCAAACTGCTGTACGACTTCCTGGATAATTCCAAACTGTTCAAGGGCACCGTGGTGCCTCAGGACCGGTCGCTGATGAACGTGCCCTTCGTCACCGGCAACGACGAACTGGATGCCAAATTTGTCAAAGAGTCCACCGCCGCCGGCTTTGTCAACCTGAAGGGACACCGCTCGGTGGGCGGTATGCGGGCCTCCATCTACAACGCCATGCCTCTGGAGGGCGTGGAAAAACTGGTGGCCTTTATGCAGAAGTTTGAAGAGGAGAATACGTGATGAAGATTTGCACACTGAATAAAATTGCCGCCTGCGGCACCGACCGTTTGGGGGCGGCCTATACCGTCACCGACCAGATGGCGGATGCCGCCGGTGTGCTGGTCCGGTCGGCGGCGATGCACGATATGGACCTGCCGGACACCCTCTTGGGCATTGCCCGGGCCGGCGCCGGCGTCAACAACATCCCCATCGACAAATGCAGCGAGCAGGGCATCGTGGTGTTCAACACCCCCGGCGCCAACGCCAACGCCGTGAAAGAACTGGTGCTGGCGGGTCTGTTCCTGGCCAGCCGCAAGGTGGTGGACGGCATCGCCTGGGCAAACACCCTCAAGGGCGAGGGGGATGCCGTGGGCAAACTGGTGGAGAAGGGCAAATCCGCCTATGCCGGCCCCGAACTGCTGGGCAAAAAACTGGGCGTTGTCGGTCTGGGTGCCATCGGCGTGCTGGTGGCCAACGCCGCCGTGGCGCTGGGTATGGATGTCTATGGCTATGACCCCTATCTGTCGGTGGACGCCGCCTGGAAACTGTCCCGGCACATCCGCCACGCCGCCACCCTGGAGGAGATCTACACCGAGTGCGATTATATCACCGTCCACGTGCCGCTGGTGCCGGACACCAAGGGTATGCTGAACGAGACCGCCTTCGCCGCTATGAAAGATGGGGTGCGGGTGCTCAACTTCTCCCGGGCGGGTCTGGTGGATAGCGACGCTATGCTGGCCGCTCTGGCCTCCGGCAAGGTGGCCGCCTATGTGGTGGACTTCCCCACCGACGAGATGCTGGGTGTCCCGGGCGTGGTGGCGATCCCCCATCTAGGGGCTTCTACCCCCGAGAGCGAGGACAACTGCGCCGTGATGGCCGCCAACCAGTTAAAGGCTTATCTGGAGGACGGCAACATCATCAATGCGGTCAACTTCCCGGATGTGAACGTTCCCCGTGTCGGCGACGTCCGTGTCTGTGTGCTCCACCGGAACATCCCCCATATGCTGGCGCAGATCAGTTCGGTGGTGTCCGCCTGTGGCGTCAACATCGAGTCGATGACCAACAAATCCCGCAAAGACCTGGCCTATACGGTGCTGGATATCGTGGGCGCCGTGGCCGACGACGTCACCGAGAAGATCGCCGCCATCGACGGTGTCATCCGGGTGCGGGTGTTATAATTCAAGACGTTACCTCATTATATGTCCTCTACACGACAAGAGCCTACCCGGTTTCGGGTAGGCTCTTGTTGTCGAAGCGATTGATTGTAAGGCCGCAGGGGCTAATCTTGGCTCCCCTTGTCAGGGGAGCTGTCCCAGCGACAGCGAGGACTGAGGGGTAGTTGTAATACGTGCAAGTTGCAGACTACCCCTCCAACCCACCTTCGCTGACAAGGGGAGGCAAGACGAGTGGCTATCCAAACTCATCACTCGTCCAAACTCACAATATCCTCATAGGTCTCCCGGCGGACAGCGACGTAACTCTCGCCATCCCGGAGCATCACCACCGGAGGGCGGGGAATGCGGTTATAATTGGAGGCCATGGAGTAATTATAGGCGCCGGTGGTCAGCACCGCCACCAGGTCGCCCCGCTCCATCTCCGCCGGCATAGCCACCTCCGGCTGGATAATGTCGCCGCTCTCACAGCAACGACCCACCACGTCCGCCGTCATCGTGCGGGGGGCGGTCATCCGATCGGCAGGCAGAACGGTATACGCCGACTGGTACAGGGCATACCGGGGATTGTCGGTCATACCGCCATCCACGGACACATAATTCTTATACCCCTCGATCTTCTTCACCGCACCCACGGTGTAGAGGGTCAGACCCGCATCCGCCACCAACGACCGACCCGGCTCCATATAAATATGGGGCATCTCAATGCCCGCCTCGGCCACCTTTTCCTTCAAACGGGCGGCCACCTGACGGATGCTGTCGGCAATATCTATGACCGGGTCCTCCGCCGTATAGCGCACACCATAGCCGCCGCCGATGTCCAGTTTCTGAGCCCCATAGCCGAAGGTGTCCTGCATCTCTTTCAGAAAATCCACCATCACGTCCACGGTGGCGATATACACCGAAGAGTCAAACACCTGGGAGCCGATGTGGCAATGGAAACCCTCCAGTTGTATCCCGGGCAGGGTCAGGGCCTGTTTCGTGATGCGGGCGGCATCCCCGGTGACGATGGCCGAGCCAAACTTGGAATCGGCCTTGCCGGTGTTCACCGCCTCATAGGTGTGACAGTCGATGCCGGGGGTGATGCGGAGCATTACCGGCTGGGTGACCCCACGGCGGGTGGCAATGTCGCTGATGGCGGCCAGTTCCACCGGGTGATCCACCACAAAGCAACCCACCCCACAGTCCAGAGCGTATGCGATGTCCCCATCGGTCTTATTGTTGGAGTGGAAATAGACCTGCTCCATAGGGAATCCCGCCCGCAGGGCGGTGGTCATCTCGCCGCCGGACACCACGTCCACGGCCAGACCCTCTTCTGCCATAATGGCATACATCCGCTTGAATGAGCAGGCCTTGGAGGCAAACAGGGCGTGACCCTTCTCCCCAAGGCACTCCCGCAGGGTGTCCCGATAGATCCGGGCCATCTTGCGGATGCGGTTCTCGTCCATCAGATACAGGGGGGTGCCGTATCGTTCTGCCAGCAGGGCGGTGTCCTGCCCTGCAAACAGCAGGCGGTCGCCCTCCACCAACAGGTTTTCACAAATCAAATCTCTTGAAAAATCCATTCGGGTAAAATTCCTTTCGCTGGGGTTTGCTTATAACATAGTTGCCCGCAATTCCTCGCCGGACAGGGGGGATAGGTCGGCGGGCGGGATGTCAAACACCGTCTTACAGCCGGTCTCGCCCCGGCTTACCGCCTTATACACCGCCCGGGCATAGGCCACCAGCACGCTGGCCGTAAACTCCGGGTTGGAGTCCAGTTTCAGACTGTACTCGATGGCGTGGCGGTGCTCGCCGTCCTTGCCGGTGGCGCCGGTGCGGATGACAAAACCGCCGTGGGGAATGCCGGCGTGATCCCTCTGCATCTCCTCGGCGGTGATGAAGGTCACGGTGGTGTCGTAATCGGCAAAATAGTTGGGCATTTCTTTGATCTCCCGCTCAATGTGGGCGGTGTCGGCGCCCTCCTGTGCCACCACATAGCACTCCCGCCGATGTTTCTGCCGGGTGGTCAGTTCCGGGTTGCTGCCGGAGCGCACCGCCGCCAGAGCCTCATCCATAGGCACCGTATACTGCCGGGCATCCGCTACACCCTCCAGCCGGCGGATGGCATCGGAATGCCCCTGGCTGACCCCACGGCCCCAGAAGGTATAGTCCTTGCCCTGAGGCAAAATGGCGGAGGCATACAGCCGGTTCACCGAAAACATACCCGGATCCCAACCGGCGGAGATCAGCGCCACGTGACCGCCCCGCTTGGCGGCGGCATCCACATTGGCAAAATGGGCGGGGATGGCGGCGTGGGTGTCAAAACTGTCCACCACGTTAAAGTCCGCCGCCATAGCCGGGGTCATTTCCGGCAGGTCGGTGGCGGAACCGCCGCAAATAACCAGCACGTCAATGTCGTTTTTATGGTCAGTCAACGTCGAGTCATGGTATACCTTTGTATCATACACCGTCGTGACCGTGTCGGGGTTACGTCGGGTAAAAACGCCAAAAAGTTCCATATCGGGGCTCTGGCGCAGGGCACATTCCACACCCCGACCCAAATTTCCGTAACCGTAAATGGCGATCTTCATCAGAAATCACTCCTTGTGTGTTGTAGAGCCGGCCAACGGCCGCCCCTACTTTAGTCGATGAGGTTCTGCTGACGCATCAAAGCGTAGAGTTTCTCCGCATTCTGGGGCTCCATAGGCGTCAAGGGCAGGCGGAGATAGTTCTCGCCAAAGCCCATTTTGGACACCGCCGCCTTCACCGGGATGGGGTTGACCTCGGAGAACAGCGCATCCACCAAGGGGAGCAATTCCAACTGTTTCTCCGTAGCGGCGGCGGTATTCCCCTCCAGATAGTCGTGGACCATCTTGGAGGTGGCGGCCGGCAGAATGTCGGACAGCACCGAGATCACGCCCTTGCCGCCCAGGCTCAGCACCGGCACGATCTGGTCATCGTTGCCGGAATAGATGTCGATCTTGTCCCCGCACAGATGAGCCACCTGGGCGATCTGGGAAATGTTGCCGGAGGCCTCCTTGATGCCCACGATGTTGGGGTGCTCCGCCAGCGCCGCCACGGTGGCGGGGGCAATGTTACAGCCGGTGCGGGAGGGCACGTTATACAGGATGCAGGGCACCGAACTGGCGTCGGCGATGTCGGTGAAAAATTTGATAAGGCCGTTCTGGGTGGCTTTGTTGTAATAGGGGGTCACCAGCAGCACGGCATCCGCCCCCACCTCACCGGCATAGCGGGTCAGGTCAACGGCATAGGCGGTATCGTTGGAGCCGGTACCGGCAATCACCGGCACCCGGCCGGCCACCCGCTCTACGCAATAGCGGATGACCTCTTTGTGCTCGTCGTCCGACAGGGTGGAGGCCTCGCCGGTGGTGCCCGCCACCACAATGGCGTCGATGCCCTCGGCGATCTGCCAGTCGATCAGGCGGCCAAACTGCTCATAGTCCACGCCGCTTTGATTCATAGGGGTGACAATGGCGGTGGCGGCGCCGGTAAAAATCGTGTTTTTCATAATTCCAGATCCTTTCTATACACAAAAAAAGATAGCCACAATACGGCTATCCCTCACAAATCCAAAATATGGGTCTATGGTGGATAGCGCTCCGCATTTCTGCGACAACAGGGCGGATATTCTCCGAACTGCCAGCCCACCGCCTGCCACAGCGGTGACTTCGGCAACGGCCCCTTTCCCCCACGGCCCTGGCGGCCACCCGGATGGGTCAACGGCGGAGTACTGTTGGCACGATGCACCTCTATCTTGGTTTGAGTGTAGCATAAACCCCCGCCGTTGTCAACATTTTTCTGGTTTTGTGAGTTCTGTAATGAGATTATCCCCATTTTTGGTTGACAAATCCGCTGTGAGTCTTGTATAATAGTCCCGTTATAGGGAGAGTTGTCCGAGTGGTCGAAGGTGCAGCACTCGAAATCATACACTGTGGTTTTGAGCGACTACCTCAAAAGTGGCTTAAACACTGACTTTTTGAGTTCCTGTTTTGAACGACTGCGATTTTTTCTAACAGCATTTCTAACAGATTTGCGCCCTATTTTCAAGTTTGCAATCGCTTTTGCGATGTAAATACATATGGAGACGTATCGAAGTGGTCATAACGAGCTCGACTCGAAATCGAGTTGCCCTAACGGGCACGTGGGTTCAAATCCCACCGTCTCCGCCAAGTAAAGCAGTAGGTTTTGCCTACTGCTTTTTACTTTATAAGCTGCAGGTTGGTCTTTTCGTGGAGTTTTGACTTTTGCTCTATGTCATTGTAATCTCTGGACAGAAGAAACTCCAAGAATTGTTCTTTGGGGATTGCATAAGAATTTGCGATTAGGAATGTTTTAATAAACCCTTTCTTTATCCATCTGCGAACGCTCTCGTTGACATATCCTGTAATTTGACAGATATCACCCGTTGATAACACGGGATTCTT
>CAYSRL010000038.1:0-9635 GCA_964433515.1 uncultured Ruminococcus sp. | reverse complement strand
CGCAAGCAAGTGCTTTTTTCAACGAAATCCACCCTTTCGGGTGGGTGAAATATTGCTTCGCAATATGAAATACGCCTCGACGGTGAGTGGGAGGATGTTATCCTTGCGTCAACAAGGATCTTATTACGAGCGTTCAAATGCATACACAAGTTTTTCGAAAACGTCTTTTATAGTCCATTCACAAAGAGGAGGCGATGGGAGTGCAACGCTTAAAAGAGAAAACACTGTTTTTGCTGGATATGGATGGGACGCTGTATCTGGATGATGACCTGTTCGACTGCTCCATTCCCTTTCTCACCGCTATTAAAGAGAACGGTGGGCGGTATCTGTTCCTCACCAACAATTCCTCCAAAAGCGTGAAAGTATACATCGAAAAACTGGCCCGGCTGGGCATCCCCGCCACCGAAGAGGACTTTTTTACCTCCACTATGGCCACCTGCGTGTATCTGCGGGAACACTATCGTGGCAACAAGATCTACGCCGCCGGCACCGCCGCCTTCCGGCAGGAGTTGGCAGAAGCCGGATTCCCGGTCACCGACCGGCTGGAAGAGGACATCGACTGCCTGCTGATGGGAAACGACAGCGAACTGACCTTTCAGAAGTTGGAGGATGCCTGCAACCTGTTGGGGCGTGGGGTGACGTTCCTCGCCACCAACCCGGATTGGGTCTGCCCCACCGCCTACGGCTACGTGCCGGACTGCGGCAGTGTGTGCGAGATGCTGTGGCGTGCCACCGGCAAGCGCCCCTATTTCATCGGCAAACCGGAACAGGCTATGGCCCAGTTGGCAATGGCAAAATGGGGCGCCCGGCCCGAGGAAACGGTGATGATCGGCGACCGCATCTACACCGACGTGGCCTGCGGGGTCAACGCCGGCATCGACACGGTGCTGGTGTTCAGCGGCGAAACCACCCGGGACGTGTGGGCACAAAGCGAGATCAAACCCACCTGGGCGGTGGAAAGCATTACGGATGTTTATGAAGCGATAAAGTGAGAAAAATCCGCCGTCTGCGATGCAGACGGCGGATTTTGGTTTCGGATCAGTTTACCGGGGTGACGACCACCTCGGGGGTGTAGGGAGCGGAAGTATCCTCCGCTTTATCCCGGTTGGCAAAAAACTTGGGCGCCACCTGGGGGAACATAGCGTAGGTCAGCACGTCCTCCTCCTGCTTCACATAAGGAGCGGCCTCGGCACGGAGTTTTTCCAACTCCGGCTCCAGGGTGTCCGCAAAGCGGCAGGTGATGGGCTGGTCATCCCCCAGAATCATCTTGGAGAACTCCGGATCGATAGGGGCAGGGGTCTTTCCGTAGTCGCCGTGGATCATACCACGGAACTCCTTGGTGACCATCTTATACCGCTCGCCCATAATCACGTTGAACACCGCCTGGGTGCCCACGATCTGGCTGGTGGGGGTCACCAGAGGCGGATAGCCGGAATCCTCACGAACCCGGGGGATCTCCGCCAGCACCTCCTCCAATTTATCCTCTTTTCCGGCCTCTTTAAGCTGATTCAGCATATTGGAGAACATACCGCCGGGCACCTGATACAGCAGGGTGTTGGCGTCCACGCCCAGGGACTTGGGGCTGATCTGGCCGGAGCCGATATATTTCTCACGCAGTTTGGCAAAATGCGCACGCACCACGTTGAGCTGGTTGAGATCCAGACCGGTGTCGTACTCGGTGCCCTGCAGGGCGGCCACCAAACTCTCAGTGGGCATATGGGAGGTACCCACCGACAGAGGACTCATAGCGGTATCCACGATGTCGGCACCCGCCTCGATGCCCTTCATAATGGACATAGAAGCCAGACCGGCGGTATAGTGGCTGTGGATGTCCACCGGGATGGACACCGTCTCTTTCAGCCGGGAGACCAGGTCGTAACAAGCATAGGGCGTCAGCAGACCCGCCATATCCTTGATGCAGATGGAATGAGCGCCCATCTCCTCCAGGGTCTTGGCATAGTTTGCGTAATACTCGTTGTTATGCACCGGGCTCAGGGTGTAACTGATACAGCCCTGCACGTGGGCCTTTTCCTTATTGGCGGCCTTGATAGCGGTCTGGAGGTTGCGGGCATCGTTCAGCGCATCAAAGATACGGATCACGTCGATGCCGTTGGCAACGGATTTCTGCACGAAATACTCCACCACGTCGTCAGCATAAGGACGGTAGCCCAGCATATTCTGACCACGGAACAGCATCTGCAGTTTCTGGTGGGGCATCTCCCGGCGCATAATCCGCAGACGCTCCCAGGGATCCTCGTTCAGAAAACGGATGCAGGAATCGAAGGTGGCGCCACCCCAGCACTCCACGGAGAAATACGGAATCTTATCCATCTCCGCCAGAATCGGGCGCATCTCATCCATAGTCATACGGGTGGCCAGCAAAGACTGGTGAGCGTCCCGGAGAACCACCTCGGTAATCTTAATCGGCTTTGCCATAGCGGTCACCTCGCAATTAGTTCAGGCTCAGCAGAACAGCGCCGGAATCCACGCTGTCGCCCTTGTTCACGTTGATGGAGGCCACGGTGCCGGCACAGGGGGCCATAATCTCGTTTTCCATCTTCATCGCCTCAAACACCACCAGGATCTGACCCTCGGCAACGGTGTCGCCCACGTTTGCCTTGATATCAATAATGGTGCCGGGCATAGGACAGGTGATGACCATACCGCCGGCAGGAACGGAAGCCTCAGGGGCGGCAGAAGCCACCGGAGCAGAAGCCACCGGAGCGGCAGCGCCGATCTCCTCAACATCCACCTCATAGGCGGTGCCGTTTACAGTAATGTGGAACTTTTTCATATTCAATCCATCCTTTCTGAAAGTGGCTTTTTGAAAAAAGCCCATATTTCCCAATATGACAATATTATATAGCAACAACAAAAAAATGGCAAGAGATTTTGCCATTTTTTTGTAAGAATTTTATTTTATCGGCACTTACATTCACCATACAGGAAATTTTGTATGGAAACGGTGTAAACACCGTCGGTTTCGGTAAACTCCAACCGTTTTAAGATCGGAATGAGGGCGGTGTCACGGCAGAGGGCGACCCTCGCCCCCCGGCAGTCGCCGGTATTCAGCACCGAGCGGATCAGCCCCTCGGTCATTAAGGGCTCTTCGGTGTGCACCGACAGCACCTCCGCCGTATCCCCTATCACCCGGAACAGGGCATAGCCAAACACGGTGCCGTCGCTATCCCGCAACACCATCGCATCGGCACCCACAGGGGCAGAAACGCTCTCCAAGAACGCCTTATCGGCGGGCTGTATGGTAATCACGGTCAGGCTCCTTTCCGTATTTGATGTAGCCGGCGGCAATCTTTTTGGTCACGCCGGTAGCCATCACCAGATTTTTCACCTCGTCGGGGGTGAGATACCGCCAGTTGCCCACCGGCAACATACCCAATTTCACCTTGCCCACCGCATTACGGCGCAGGCGGGCCACCTCCAGACCCAGACTCTCGCACATCCGGCGGATCTGGCGGTTGCGCCCCTCGAACAGGGTGATCTCCACCACGCACCGGTCTGCAGCGCTGGACACGACGTTTACCTGTGCCGGTGCCGTCCGGCGCCCGTCCAGAACAATGCCCTCTTCAAACTTGTTCTTCTGTTCCTCGGTCATAGGCTGACGCAGAGTGACCCGGTACAGTTTCGGCACGTGATGGGTGGGATGCATAATGGCGTTGGAGAAATCGCCGTCGTTGGTCATCAGCAGAAGACCCTCGGAATCCTTATCCAACCGGCCCACCGGGTATACCGGCACGCCCACGCTGCGCACCAATTCCTCCACACATTTCCGGCCCCGCTCATCCGCCATCGTGGTGATGTAGCCACGGGGTTTATGTAGAGCGATATACACCGACTGGGGAGCCGCACCCAGTTTTTTGCCCCGAACGTGGATGACATCCTTGCGGTCATCCACCTTGTCCCCCACCTTTGCCGGGCGACCGTTTACCTTTACGTGTCCGGCAGCGATCAACTCCTCCGCCTTTCGGCGGGAAGCCACTCCACGCTCGGACAACACCTTTTGTAACCGCACCAATGCCATAGGTACGTCCTCCTTTTGCAAAATAACCACCCATCCCGGGATGGGCGGTTACTGTGTTTTATTCTGTGTCAGGATTTTTCTCTGCAGGCTTGTTCTTTTTAGCGGATACCTTATCCAGCAGATCCGGCACCATCGAGATCACCCGATCCATCGTATCCGGCTTGGACACCACCGGCAGGATATTCACGTTGCCGTCCTTAATGGTCAGAAAAGCCACCGGCACCACATTGATGCCCGCACCGGCACCGCCGCCGAACAGGTCGGCACCGGTCTTTGCCGGCAGGTCGGAACCGCCGGAGGCAAAGCCATAGGAAATCTTGGAAATGGGAATCAGGGTGAGACCGTCCGCCATAGCAATGGGCGAACCCACCACCATATTGGCATCCACCATTTCCCGCACCTTTTCGATAGAAACACCCATCAAACCTTCTACATTGTTAGCCATATTCAAAAACCTCCTTATTGGTTTGTTTCATTCAACGAATCCATTCCACGGACAACCGCCAGCACGGCGGAAATCACGGCGGGCAATCCCACCCGCAACCGCAGGTCGAACCGCACAGCACCCTGTTCGGATACAAAATCCGGTTCAACCCGTATCTGGCGGTTACGCACCCGCACCGTCCGTTCCAACTGTGCCAACAGCGGATACAACACGCCGCACACCGAGCCGTATAATTGCGCCGTTTCGGCGGCATCGCCGGTAGCGATCCGTGCCTGTAACCAAAGCCTGCCCACCGTCACCCGGCGAAACAGCCGTTTGCTCTCACAGGAAATCAGCCGGAGAAAATCCCGCACAAACGTCAGCGTGGAAAGGGGGTTGCCCGATTTGAGTTCCGCAACCAACTCCTGCACCTTGCCGGAGGCACGGCTTTTGGCCTTTTCCACCTCTTGAGCATCGGCAGGCTTGTCCTCTTTATCGGCGGGATAGGTCCAGACCGGGCAACCAAGCACCCGCACCGTCACCGCCATCCCCTCCTCTTCGGCAGAGGTATCCAGCCGGAACGGCAACAAAAGCCACAGCCGAATATGCAGAGCGCCGTCAAAAACTATCCGTAAGGACAGGGGGATCAGCAACGCCAACAGCACGATTCCCAACAGCGCCAGCAGGATATACACTGCCCACACGGTTTATTCCCCCTCAGACAACGCCGGGTCGGCGCTATCCTCGTCCGGACCGAACACATCCTCCGGGACGGACTGCTGTTCCATCAGCACTTCGTCCAGGGTGGTCTCCCGCATCGTATTATCCTCTTTCTGGGGCAGAGGGGGTAACTGGTCCAGAGAAGCAATGCCAAAGCACCGCAGGAAATTGGCAGAGGTGCCGTATAAAAGCGGTCTGCCCGGCAGATCCATACGCCCCTTTTCCTCGATCAGACCCTTCTGCTGAAGGCCCTGTATCACCGCACTGCAGTCCACGCCACGAACCTGCTCCACAAAGGGACGGGTCACCGGCTGGTTGTAGGCGATGATCGCCAACACCTCCATCGCCGCCTGGGACAAGGGGGTGTTGCGGCGGATATCCATCGCCTTGCGCACGTAGCCGGCATAAGCCTTACTGCTGCAAAGTTGATAACTGTCGTCCAGTTTCAGGGCGGTGACGCCGCCGCCCCGGGTGTTCACATCCTGGGCCCAATCCTCGGCAATGCGGCGGGTGGCATCCTCGTCCAGTTCCAACGCCAACGCCAGCCGGGATACCGGCACCGGCTCGCCACTGGCAAACACAATGGCCTCAATAGCGGCCTGATACTGTTTTATCTCCATATTTACTGTTCCTCCGTGGGATTATCGTCAAATTCCTCCGGAACGGTGGTATCCCACTCCTCCGGCGGACGCATCTGCACCTGCTGGCCCTCCCCTTCGCCGTCCACGCTGATGCGCTTAGACTTGATGAGTTCCAGCAAAGCCAGGAACGTAGCCACCAGGTCGGATTTGCTCTCTGCTTTCTTGAACAGAGATTGATAGGACACCTTGCCCCGGGTGTAAAGTTTCCGCAAGACATAGGTGATCTTGGTGGACACCGGCACGATCTTGCGAGCCACAATGGCGTGGAACGCCTGCGCCGGAGGCGGCAAACGCCGTTTTCCACGGCCGGCGGCAGACAGGAAGGCATCCAGCATCTCCTCCGGTTTATGTGCCCGGCGATAGGTCATATCCGGCTCCACCTCTTCGGCATCCCGGATAAACAGGTCGCCGCCCACATAATCCACCGCCAAACGGCGGGCCATCTGCTGACAGAGTTGATACTCGATCAACTGTCCGGTCAGTTCCCGTTTCAGTTCTTCGGTCTCTTCCTCATACCGGGGTAAGAGCATCACCGATTTGATATGCACCAGCCGGGCCGCCATCTCCAGAAACTCGCTGGCTACATCCATATTGTAGTCCTGCATCTGTTGGATGGCCGCCAGATACTGTTCCAGCACCTGGGCGATGGGAATGTCGTAGATATTCAGTTTATTCTTCTGCACCAGAAAGAGAAGCAGGTCGAGCGGCCCCTCAAAATCCGGCAGTTTATAGGATATGGTTTCCATATCGTACTCCTATATGCGTAATCAAGCGATAAAATAGAAAGGTAACGAAGTAATCATATTCAGCAGAGAATACACCAGACTCTGTAAAAATTCCAACGGTCTGTCCAGCACACCGGAAAAGATCAGCACAAACAGACCCCAGGTGATATACCGGCTATACTGCTCTAAGGTATAAGACCAGCGACCGGGAAGCAACGTGCTCCACAAACGGCTACCGTCCAGAGGCGGTACGGGAAGCAGGTTAAACACCATCAGAGAGATATTTACGTTGATGACAATGCTCAGTATCACCGACAGAACGATATAGACGGTTTCGCTGACAAACGGCAGGTAGAAAGCGATCTTCCAGAGAAACATCGCCACCAGCGCCATCAGGAAGTTGGAGAGCGGACCCGCCAGAGAGACCAGGATCATATCCCGCTTATAATGGCGGAAATTCCGGGGATTCACCGGAACCGGCTTGGCATAGCCGATGCCCACCGTCAAGATCATCAAGGTGCCCCACACATCCAGATGGCGCAGAGGGTTGAGGGTCAGGCGTCCGTGCCACTTGGCCGTATCGTCACCGCACCAATGGGCCACCAGACCGTGAGCCATTTCATGCACCGGCAGGGTGAGAAACAGAATCACGGCGTAGGCCACCATCATATACAGAATACCAAAGACATCCATCGATCCCCGATTGGATAAAAAATACAAAAGCATACGATTCCTCTTTTCGCAATAATACACCAGTTTAACTATATTTAGATTATTCTACCAAATAACTGAGAAAAATACAAGGGTTTCTGTCAACAAACTGACAGAAATAAAGTTTTTTTATAAATCCGTAAAAAAACACTTGATTTTTTCGTCATTATCTGCTAAACTAGTTCCGTTGCTTTGCGGGGGTACTATGCCCCGGCATAAACTATGCTTGATTCGGTCCCTGGGGCCGACATGACAAAAGGAGGTGCAGAACAATGGCAAAGTGTGATTACTGCGGTAAGAGCGTGACCTTCGGTATTCGTGTGTCTCACTCTCACAGACGGTCCAACCGTTGCTGGAAGCCCAACATCCGCCGTGTCAAGGCGATCGTTGACGGTTCCCCCAAGCGTGTGTACGCCTGCACCCGCTGCCTGCGTTCCGGAAAGGTCACCCGTGCGGTGTAATCCAAAAGCGTAAACAAAAACAGCCTTCGGCATTATGCCGGAGGCTTTTTTGTTTTTACAGATGCGTTGGAATATTCTTGCCGCCCTCCCGTATGTTTCTCCCCCATCCCGCCCATACTCAGAGAGAAAGGATGGGATGCTATGTATAACAAGGTGGAAATCTGCGGGGTCAACACCGCCACCCTGACGGTGCTGTCCGAGGCGGAGAAGATCCGACTTCTGCAACAAATGCAAGAGGGAGACCACCGGGCCAGAACCCAACTGGTGCAGGGAAATCTTCGGCTGGTGCTCAGCGTGGTGCAACGGTTTGCCGGTCGGGGCGAAAACCCCGACGACCTGTTTCAGGTGGGGTGCATCGGGCTTATCAAATCCATCGACAACTTCGACCTATCCCAGAACGTACGGTTCTCCACCTATGCGGTGCCGATGATCATCGGCGAGATCCGCCGGTATCTCCGGGACAACAACGCCATCCGCATCAGCCGTTCCACCCGTGACACCGCCTATCGGGCTATGCAGGCAAAGGAACAACTGCTCACCGAACTGCACCGGGAGCCCACCGTGGAGGAGATCGCCGGACGGCTGAACCTACCCCGGGAGGAGGTGGTGCTGGCTCTGGAGGCGATCGTGGACCCGGTAAGCCTGTATGAGCCGGTATACAACGACGGCGGGGACACCATCTTCATTTTAGACCAGGTGGGCGACCGCAACGACGACACAAACTGGCTCAACGAAATCGCCCTCAAAGACGCCATCGCTTCGCTGTCAGACCGAGAGAAAAAAATACTCTCCCTGCGGTTTTTTAAGGGGATGACCCAGGTGGAAGTGTCCGGAGAGATCGGTATTTCCCAGGCGCAGGTCAGCCGTCTAGAAAAAGGCGCCCTCAACAAAATCAAAAAGGAACTGTGAGGAAACCCCTTGGTATCACTGGGGTTTTTGGATGTAAAGGCAAAGACCTGTACACTTCTGTACAGGTCTTTTCTCATTCGCCTTTATACTTTTTCTTCGTGGCCTGACCGCCCCGGATGTGGCGCTGGGCCTTGTTGACCTCCAGCACGTGCCGCACCTGACCATACAACTGGGGATTCACCGTCTGTAACCGTTCCGCCACATCCTTATGTACCGTGGATTTGCTGATGTGAAACCGCTTTGCGGTAGCACGGACGGTGGCGCCGGTATCCAGTATGTATTCTCCCAGCGCTACGGCCCTCTCCAGTACCATTTCCCTCATACCATCAACTCCTAACCTCTGTTGGATTGTATGAAGGAACCGAGAAAAATATGTCCGAAAAAGCGGTTTGCGGTAATAAAAAAACTTTCGGCCGTAGCCGAAAGTTTTTTTATTTATGAAATTACAGTTGGGGGCCGGCCTCTACCAGGGCCTTGCCCTCGTCGTTGCCGGTGTATTTGCCGAAGTTCTTGATAAAGCGGGCCGCCAGATCCTTAGCCTTCTCCTCCCAGATAGAGGCGTCGGCATAGGTGTCACGGGGATCCAGAATGGTGGGATCCACACCGGGCAGAGCGGTGGGCACCTCAAAATCAAAGTAAGGAATCTTCTTGGTCTCCGCCTTCAGGATGGAACCGTCCAGAATGGCGTCGATGATACCTCGGGTATCCTTGATAGAGATGCGCTTGCCGGAACCGTTCCAACCGGTGTTGACCAAATAGGCCTTAGCACCGGACTTCTCCATCTTTTTCACCAGTTCCTCACCGTATTTGGTGGGATGCAACTCCAGGAAAGCGGCGCCAAAACAAGCCGAGAACGTGGGAGTGGGCTCGGTGATGCCACGCTCGGTGCCGGCCAACTTGGAGGTGAAGCCGGACAAGAAGTAATACTGGGTCTGCTCCGGGGTCAGAATGGACACGGGAGGCAGCACGCCGAAAGCGTCAGCAGACAGGAAGATCACGTTCTGG
>CAYSRL010000037.1:0-9757 GCA_964433515.1 uncultured Ruminococcus sp. | reverse complement strand
CCGGCTTGGGCACCGCTTTGAGCCGCAGCAGGCGCTTGGTCATCTCCATCACCTGGGGTTTTTGCGCCTGGCCGAAGCCGGTGACAGCGCTTTTCACCTGCAGGGGGGTATACTCAAACACCGGCACACCGCTCTTGTGGAGCGCCAGCATCGTCACCCCACGGGCCTGAGCCACGTCAATGGCGGTCTTTTGGTTGTTCTGGAAATACAGTTTTTCCACCGCCACGGCGTCGGGGGTATGCCGGGACAGCAGGGCGGTCATCTCGTCATAGATGACCTCCAGCCGCCGGTTAAACGGCATCCCGGCCGGGGTGGTGATCGCCCCGAAATCCACCGGGATGAATCTTCCCCGCTCATAGCGGATGACCCCCCAGCCGATGATGGCATAGCCGGGGTCAATTCCCAATATCAGCATACATTTTTCTCCTTATTGGAGGGCTCCGCCCTCCTCGCTGGGTACGGTGGTGCCCTCGGTGGGCAAGGTCGTCTCGGTATAAGCCGTGCTCTCTCCGGAGGGGTCGGTGGCTTCTGTCGCCGTCGGGTCAATTGCCGTGGGCTCAGTAGTCGTTGCATCCGATTCCCCAGTAGGTTGGGTGGTTTCGGTGGTGCTTTGCGTCCCATCCTCCCCGCCAACCACATTGGTGGCGGTCTGCGTGGTCTGCGTCCCGCTCTCGGTGGAAGACGTGGAAACCGTCGTAGCGGTGGTGACAGAGGTACTGCTGTCCACCACCGTAGA
Organism: uncultured Ruminococcus sp.; assembly: GCA_964433515.1. GTDB lineage: Bacteria > Bacillota > Clostridia > Oscillospirales > Acutalibacteraceae > UBA5905. The sequence goes on along the minus strand of CAYSRL010000037.1, from coordinate 9,021 downwards.
AGCCGTGGTCTGGGTAGTTTGTGCCTGATCTCCGGTGGCCGTTGTGGAGGCAGGCTCGGTCTGGGAGGCCGTTTGCGTGGTGCCCCGCAGGGTGCGGGTGGTGGCACCGGCGTTGCCATACATCGCCGCCGGCATCTTCGCCAGATTGTTTACCCGATAGGTGACCGTCGGCATATCGCCCTCTACCAACCGGGCAAACACCGCCAACCGAGCACCGGAGAAACCGTATTCTTGCTGGGCGTTGGTGGACAGCACCAGCAAACGGTCCTCGGCGGTGAGGGATACATCCCCCAGAAACAGCGACCGCTCCTGTATCTCCGTGAGATACTGGAGATACTCCTCGTCCTGACCGAAATCCTCAATCGGCAGAGAGAATTCCTCCGGGTTGCGGTCATCCATCACCACCACCGCAAAGATCTGCCACCGGCTGTTTTGATAAATGGTGTTGCACTCAATGACGTTGTGTTCCTGTAAATACGCCACACGGCGGTAATTGAGCAGTTCGGAAAACATCTGACCGTCCCCGGTGTTCTGCCCATACACCACCGAAGCGTACCGGGTGGGACTGCCGAAATAGGGCTGTCCATAGATGGAATACTCTTTAAGAAAACTGTGGTTATCGTAGTAACCGTCGGTATAATTCATCACCGGATAATCCACACCGGTGTCGGGAATGTGGAGCCAACCGCCCACGTCCGGATTCATATCGTACAGACCCCGGAACACCGGCAACATTCCCGCAGGATACGCCTCGCCGGTGTCCGTGTCATCGGTCAGGTCGGTGGACTCCTCCCAGTACAGATCGCCCAGGCTTTCCTGCAATTCCAGATTGCGGTAGGGCTGAACGAAATGCTGGTATCCCAGCACGCCGCTTCCCGCCAGCACCGCCAGCGCCAACAGCCAAGCGGTGCACTTCACCGCCAGACGGCGGCGGCTGTCCCCCTTCCAGGGCAACAGCAGAGATAACAGCCGGGGCTGTCCGGTGCCTTGGGTGCGGGGTATCACCCGCTTTTGGGCGGCGTGATTGCTCTCGCCGCCGGCCATCACCGCCGGATAGGCGGACAGATACCGCCACAACAGCCACAAAACGCTGTCCGCCGCCTGACGGCGGATGGATGCCCGGTCCGGGCCCTCCAGATGAAGTTCCTCCACCCAGGTGCGTTTTTTATCCGCCAGCGCCACAAACACGGTGCCCACCGGCAGGTCTTCTGCCGGATGGGGCCCCGCCTCGCCGGTAACCGCTACGCCGATGGCGGCGCTGCCGGTCTGCCGAACACCCCGGGCCATCTGCCCGACGGTTTCGGCGCTGACCGCACCCACGGCGGTCAAGGTGTCGGAAGATACCGAAAGCAGAGCGGCTTTACAATCGTTGGAATAACTGACCACCCCGGTGCCAAACACCCGGGAAGCCCCCGGCACGTCGGTAAGGGCGGCGGCAATCAGACCGCCGGTACAACTTTCGGCGGTGGCGACGGTCAGACCCAGGGCGGTGAGCCGCCGTACCACACAGGCGGCCAGGCTCTCACCCTCATAACTGTATACATAGGCGCCCATCCGCTCCGCTATGGCCGCCGTGGCGGTATCCAGGGCGTCCCGCTCTCCGGTCAGCCTAACGGTACACCGCCCCTCAGTATAAGACAGAGCGACCCCTATGGCAGGGTCGCTGTATAGGTCGGCCAACCGCTCGCCCAGAGCGGTCTCGGGCAAGCCGTATAAACAAATCTCCCGGGTCATAAAGGTCACTCCTTTCCTTTCCTTCGGTTAGTCAAAGCAATTACACCTGCAATGTGCGGATGCCGGTGAGGGCTTCCTCCACCAGGGCGTCCACATCCAGCACCGCCTCGGCCTCCTCCACCTTACGCAATTTCGGGCGGGTGCAGGGGTGGCGGGGGGTGAACACGGTACAGCAATCCTCATAAGGCTGTATCGACAGGTCAAAGGTGTCGATCTTGCGGGAGATCACCACGATCTCTTCCTTATCCATACCGATCAACGGGCGGAACACCGGCAGGGTCGCCAGCGTATCCACCACCGCCATAGCAGGGATGGTCTGACTGGCCACCTGCCCCAGGCTCTCACCGGTGATGATGGCACCGCATTCCGCATCCCGGGCCACACGCTGGGCCAGGCGCATCATAAACCGCCGCATAATGAGGGTGAAGAACTCCTCGGGGCAGTTCTTTTGGATCTCCTCTTGGATGCGGGTAAAGGGTACGATGTGCAGTTTCATATGCCCGGCATAGCGTCCCACCCGCTCCATGAGAGAGATCACCTTTTGCTCTGCCCGTTCGCTGGTATAGGGGGGAGAAGCAAAATGAATACCGGTCAATTGGATGCCCCGCTTGGCCATCATATAGGCCGCCACCGGGGAATCGATACCGCCGGAGATCATTATGGCCGCCTTGCCGCCGGTGCCCACCGGCATACCGCCGGCACCCGGCAGTTGCTGGGCGTGGATATAGGCGCCGAAATCCCGCACCTCCACCATGATCAGCACTTCCGGGTTGTGAACGTCCACCTTCAGGTGGTGATAGTGGGACAGCACATAGCCGCCCACCTCCCGGCTGATCTCCGGCGAGGTATAGGGAAAGGCCTTGTCCGCTCGCTTGGCCTCCACCTTAAAGGTCTTGGCCTGAGCCAGGCGGGCACCCAAATATTCCACCGCCGCTTCACGGATCTTGTCGATGTTCTTTTCGGTAACTCTGGCCCGGGAATAGGCGGCGATGCCAAACACCCGGGACACGGCATCACAGGCGCCCTCCATATCCGCATAGTCGTTTTTCGGCTCGATATAAATGGTGGACTGGGCACGGCGGATAAGAAAATCCCCGTAATGGCGCAGACGGTAGCGCAGATTGCTCATCAGCGCCTCTTCAAAGGTGCGGCGGTTAAGCCCTTTCAGAGCCAGTTCGCCGTTTTTTATCAGCAAAATTTCGCTGGGAGTATAGTCTTGCATAATCATCCTCACTCTTGTGTTTGAGTTGTAGTGGTCGTGGTGGTCGTGGTGGACTGAGGAAATTTGGTGATGATAATACCGGTGGCCACCGACTGGGTGGTGGTCGTGGTGGTTATTTCGGTATAGGTATGGCTGGTGGTATAGGTGTTTTTGTTTATCGCAGAGGTGGTGCCGTTGACCGCCGTTACCTCCTCCATACCGGAGGCGACCCCTGTGGCCGTACCGCTACTGTCCGTACCGCTCTCGTCCGTACCGCCGGCATCCGTATCACGGATATCCGTACCGCTCTCGTCCGTACCGCTGGCATCCGTATCACTGATATCCGTACCGCTTTCGTCCGTGCCGCTGGCATCGGTGCTCTCGGTAGCGGTAGCGGTGGTGGCGGTGGTAGACGTCACGCTCTGATAGTAATAGTCGTGGGGGGTGATCCCCTGATTCTTATACCACCAATAGGGCATGATCACGTCCTCGTTTCTGACGATTTCCGACAGGTCGATCCCGGATTCTCCGGGGCGCTGACGGCGGCCCAGGATCAGCAACCGGCCGTCAGTAAGGTTGCTGGCAGAAGAACTGATGTTGGCGCCGATAAGCGCCAGTTCGTCATCCCCCCGCAGATCGGTGGGATAATCGAACAGGGAACGGTCACGGAACAACTGGACGTGATCAAAGAAATCCTCCTCATCCGCAAACACCGTCCGTTTGTAATCCAGGTCATTACCATCGCCGTCCAGCAAAACCACCGCCAAAACGTAATAGTCCGCCTTTTCATACAGTGTGCTGAGAGTAAACACCGTGGCGGAACGGGCCACGTTGGCACTGCCCATCAGATTGATCAGCCCGGACAGCATCTGCCCGTTGCCGGTGCTGTTGCCGTACAGCATCAGCACCCGGGAGGTGTCCTCCACCCCGTTGATACGGCATTTCTGGTCAAAAAACAGGGTGCCGTTTTTGTTGTCGTTTTTGTCAAAGTCCAAAGTCAGATAGTCTTTGTTGTTATCGGTCTGCACCACCGGGTATTCCACATTGATAAAATCGGAATCGCCGGAAGAATGGAAAGAGAGCCATCCCCGCACATCGCTGTTGCGGGTATACAGTCCCCTGAAGGAGGCCAGCATCCCCTCCGGATACTGGGTGGTGCCCGTCATGGTCATATCGTTTTCCGGGTCATACAGTTCATACAGTTCTTGATTGAGCTGCCGGTTGGCATAAGGCGCCCAAAACAGGTTGTTCACCAGCAGCGCCACCGCCGCAATAACCGCCACCACCGCCACCAGAATGCCGGATTTTATGGCAATGGTTGCGGGGGCATCCCCTTTGCGGGGAAACACCAGTTCCGCCAGCACCGCAAAAGGATTGCGGAGTTCGGCGGGGGATGCGGGCAGGTCTTCGCCCTCCTCCTGGCCTTGGGGCTGATTGGACAGCAGCAACGACGCCAACTGAAGGGACTCCTCTTTCTTTTCTTCTTCCTCCTCATCGGGAACGATCAGCAAAGAAAAGGGGTCGCCGGGGTTGACGCTGTCGGACTTTTCGGCCGGAGGGTTGATGTCCCGCATCGCTTTGCGGTGGCTGGCCATAACCTCCTCCACCTCCTCCACCCGAGGGCGTTTCTCCAGTTCATCCAACACGTGCAGCAATTCTTTCCAGTCGGCAGAATTGATATTGTCGGGTCTCTTTATCTTCTTATCAGCCATATCCGTCATACCTTTCCGAAATGTAATGGTCATCTTTTGGATAATTTTTCCATAGCCTCTAACAGGGCATCGGCAAAACCGTCCATATCCTCGGCGGTGTTGTCCATACACAGGCTTATCCGCAGGGCGCTGTCGATCTCCGCCGCCGGCAGACCCAGAGCGGTGAGCACCGGGCTTTTTGCCCCCTTGGAGCAAGCCGAACCGCTGGAAACGTAGATCTCCTTTTGCGCCAAAAAGTGCAGAAGGGTCTCGCTTTTATACCCCGGCGCCGACAAGTGAATGATATAGGGCACGCCGTATTGGGGGATATGAAACCGGACACCGGGATGATCCCCCAGCCGGGAGAGCAACCGCCGCCGCAGAGTGTCGTAATGGGTCATCTGCAAGTGGGGAGGCGATAACTCAGCCACCGCCGCACCGAAACCGGCAATCAGCGGGGATGCCTCGGTGCCGGGGCGGAGGGAACCCTCCTGCTTGCCCCCGAAGGTGCGGGGGATCAGCCGACTGCCCCGGCGCAGATACAGGGCGCCCACCCCTTTGGGCCCGTGGAGTTTGTGGGCGCTGACCGTCATCGAGTCCACGCCCCACCGCTCGGCATACAAGGGCAGTTTGCCTGCCGCCTGCACCGCATCGCAGTGGATGTGCGCCCGGGGGCACACCCTGCGGATGCCCGGCACCGCCTCATCCAGCGGGAATCGGGCGCCGGTTTCGTTGTTGACCGCCATCACCGCCACCAGCACCGTGTCCGGACGGCAAGCCCGGACGATGGTGGGAGCGTCGATAAAACCGCTCTCCCCCGGTGTCAGGCGGGTGACCTCATACCCCTTATTTTCTAACCGGTCGATGGCGGCAGCCACCGAGGCGTGCTCCACCGCCGTGGTGACGATGTGGCGCCCGTCGTGGGGATGGGCCGCCACCGCCCCGAACACCGCCAAATTGTTGGCCTCGGTGCCGCCGGAGGTGAAGGTCACCTGCTCCGGCTGGGCGCCCATCATCGCCGCCACCGCCTTGCGGGCGGCGGTCAATTCCTGCTCCGCCCGAAAGCCCAGGGTGTGGAGGGAACTGGGGTTGCCGTATTCCTCGGTCATCATCCGATAGACGGCGTCCGCCGCCGACCGGCACACCCGGGTGGTGGCGCTGTTATCCAAATACACCTGTGACAAGCCCTATCCCTCCAGACTAATCCTAATTATACATAGTACATTATACAATACTATGCGGCATAATGCAACCCTTTTGTGCGGCGCTTCCAGCCTTTTCCCGGAAAAGAAAAAGCACCCTTTTGGGTGCTTTGAACGCCGCATTTCCAACTCACTTCCGACTGTCCAGAAAATCCTGCAAAATGATGGTGGCGGCAACGGTGTCCACCACCTGTTTGCGCTTTTTGCCCCGGACGTCGGTCTGGTTGAGATAGCCGATGGCGGACACGGTGGTCATCCGCTCGTCCCAGAGTTTTACCGGCAGACCGGTCATCTCCTCCAATTTCTCGGCGATCTCCTCGGCCCGCCGGGCGCTCTCGCCCCGGGTGCCGTCCATATTTTTGGGGTGACCCACCACGATCATTTCGGCTCTCTGCTCTTTTGCAGCCTGAGCGATTTTCGGGATCAGGCGCTCGTCCACATACTCGGTAATGGTGCCCACCGGGCTTGCCAGCCGCTCCCCTATGTCGCTGACGGCGATGCCGGTGCGGGCGTGTCCCAAGTCCACAGCCAATATTTTCATTGGAGTTCTCCCTTCCTCTCGTTTCCCCTATCATATCACACATCGCCGCAAAAAGCAAACGGGCATTTTTCTGCAATTTTCAACTTTTGGAATGTCACTTTTATGCTTAAATTTGTTTTTTTGCGGGATTTTAGAAAAAAATCTGCACTTTTGTCAATAATTTCTTGCAAATCCACATTTTTCTGCTATAATGAAACCATCGTTGGCTCTGTGCCAACCATTCTTCCGAAAAGGAGTGTTTATTATGTCTTATGTTACCCGTGTACTGGACGATCTGAAGGCTCGTTACAAGGACCAGCCGGAGTTCCTGCAGACCGCCGAAGAGGTTCTGGAGAGCCTGCGCCCGGTCATTGACCAGAACCCCCAGTATGAGGCCGCTTCCCTGTTGGAGCGTCTGGTGGAGCCGGAGCGTGTCGTTATCTTCCGGGTGCCGTGGATCGACGACCAGGGCAAGATCCAGGTCAACCGTGGCTATCGTGTGCAGTTTAACAGCGCCATCGGCCCCTATAAGGGCGGTCTGCGCTTCCACCCCTCTGTGAACCTGAGCATCATCAAGTTCCTGGGCTTTGAGCAGACCTTTAAGAATTCCCTGACTAGCCTGCCTATGGGCGGCGGCAAGGGCGGCTCCGATTTTGACCCCCGGGGCAAGTCGGACAACGAGGTTATGCGGTTCTGCCAGTCCTTTATCACCGAGCTCTACCGTCACATCGGCCCCGACACCGACGTGCCTGCCGGCGATCAGGGCGTGGGCGCCCGGGAGATCGGCTATATGTTCGGCCAGTATAAGCGCCTGGTCAACCGCTATGAGGGCGTGCTGACCGGCAAGGGGCTGTCCTACGGCGGTTCCCTCATCCGTCCCGAGGCCACCGGCTTCGGTGCGGTATACTACACCGACGAGATGCTGAAATCCTTTGGCGACACCATCAAGGGCAAAACTTTTGCCATCTCCGGCTTCGGCAACGTGGCCTGGGGCACCGCCAAGAAAGTGGCCGAGTTGGGCGGAAAGGTGGTCACCATCTCCGGCCCCGACGGCTATGTCTATGACGAAGAGGGCGTGGTCACCGAGGAGAAACTGAACTTTATGCTGGAGATGCGTGCCTCCGGTCACGACAAGGTCAAGGAGTATGCCGACAAGTTCGGTGTCCCCTATTACGAGGGTCAAAAGCCCTGGAACACCAAGGCGGACATCCTGATGCCCTGCGCCACCCAGAACGAGGTGGGTCTGGCCGAGGCCGAGGCTATCGTGGCCAACGGCGTGAAATACTACGTCGAGGTCTCCAATATGCCCACCACCAACGAGGCTGTGGCCTATCTGAAGAAGAACGGCGTCATCGTCGCCCCCTCCAAGGCGGTCAACGCCGGCGGTGTGGCGGTGTCCGGTCTGGAGATGAGCCAGAACTCTATGCGGTATAGCTGGACCGCCGAAGAGGTGGATGCCAAACTGAAGCAGATCATGTATAACATCTACTGGAACTCCTACAAGGCCGCCGAGAAATACGGTATGAAGGGCGACCTGGTGGCCGGCGCCAACATCGCCGGCTTCGAAAAGGTGGCCGAGGCTATGATGGCCCAGGGCGCCGTTTGATGCCATCGGCATCAAACACCTGAGTTCGCCACAGGCGAACTCGCCATCACCGAAACCATAGGTTTCCTCATCACGTTCCGCCAGGAACGCCTCGCTCTGTGCGCAGCACAGAACATCACAAACATACGAAAACCGCTACCCGGTTGGGTAGCGGTTTTCTTGCATTAAAACGGTTCGCCGCCATGGGGATGGCACTCCTGAGAGGACAAGGCTTCCCATCCTCCGCACAAACACCAAATCCATCTCGCAGAGGCGATTCACGAATCGCCCGAAAAGCCTGCCTCACCGAGAGAGGCCTCGCCCTATCCCGCACAAGCGAAAAAGGCCGCCTTTTCTTGGCTCCCCTTGTCAGGGGAGCTGTCAGCCGGCAGGCTGACTGAGGGATAGTCCTGGTTTATCCCATTTTTAACTGCTCCACGACAGAAAACCCGCCGACAGGGGGCTGTCGGCGGGCAAGTTTGTTTATTCATTTGGTCGCCGGTTTTTGCCGGCGTAAACTTTACTTGTACATTGGTCTTCACCTTATAGGTCACATTTTATGGCTTACAAGATTTATCTAGTACATTGGAATTCACCTTTAGGTTGTCACGGTTTACTATACTTACATATAAGGCACTTGTTACTTGTGCATCGGATCATACCGTTTCCTTTCCGTGAATTTTATGGGTTTATTACCTCAAAATCGACTAGGTCTTTGGACTCAGTCCTTTCAGTAAATATCGTTTTTAGGTTTCTTAATTAACTAGATCTTGGGACTCATTCCTTTCTGCATCAATTCGGTTTTCGTAGTTGGGCGGGGTATCACCAAATGCCATTGGAATCAGTCCTTTCCTTCCCGTCTTCTTCACGGTTATTTGTTGTTTGGGTTTTCTTTCTGGCTTCAGTATACACGATGCAAGGGCCTTTGTCTATGCACAAAATGCCCAAAAAAATTACCGAAACTTTTACTAACACCTTTGACAGAAAGTGTGCTATAATAGTATTTGTTGGGGCATCGAAAGAATTATCGATGTCCTTCTATTATACCTATATTTATAAGAGAAAAGCGGCCGTTCTGTGCGAACGAC
>CAYSRL010000036.1:0-10091 GCA_964433515.1 uncultured Ruminococcus sp. | reverse complement strand
GGCCTTGCGGCCCAGTCTCGCCAACAGGCCCCTGGGGACCAGTAGCACCAGTCTCCCCAACAGGCCCCTGAGGACCGGCAGGCCCAGCCACGCCGGCAGGCCCCTGGGGACCTTGCGGCCCAGCCACTCCGGGCAATCCCCTTGGCCCAATCGGACCTTGCGGTCCTCTTGGGCCGACAGGGCCTTGGGGCCCGGGCGGACATTGTATACAGTCACAGCCACAGGAGCATTCGTCCACGCAAGAATCTTTTTGACAACCGCAATCACAAGACCTTTTATCGTCGTCACAATCGTTCTGACAATTCCTGTTATCGTTTTCGTGACAGTTGTTATAGAAATTCCATCTGCTCATCGTATTCACCTCCTTAAAAGTCATCTGTTATATACTATGCTGTCCCATAATGGTGTGGTACGGATTTGCTTTGGCTATCGTAATTTGAATTGGTTTTTATCAAATTCCAACAGGCCTTCATCACGCATCTTACAGAGTTCGTTGGACATAGCGCTTCTGTCGACCGACAGAAAATCCGCAAGTTGTTGCCGGTTGAATGGAATGGTAAACTGTGAGCGGTTATGCCGTTTGGCCTGTTCGGATAAATAGGAGATCAGTTTTTCTCGGGTAGAACGCTGGGATATATGTCCGATCTTTTGCACGAGTTTTCTGTTTTTTTCGCATATGGCGAAAAACATATTCTGCACCACCATAGCGTGAAAACGGCAGACGGAAGAACAGGGGGTAATGATTCTGTTCACGTCAAAGAAAATAACCGCACTGTCTTCTACCGCTACAACATCATAGAGCAGCGCACCGCTTCCGGGGGCAATATAGGCCTCGCCGAACATTTCCCCCACAGCGATCTGACCGAGGATACTGCGGTTTCCCCAATAGTCGTCTCTTTGAATATGAAGATCTCCTTCCGCCAAAACGGTAATATTACTTAAATGCTCACCCTGCTGTAAAACATAGTCCCCCTTTTTATAGGTATAAAGTTTTGCCCCGAGACAGGAGAGCATAGAAACGATCTCCTCCTCGCCAACGCCGGCAAACATCTGCGTTCTTTTCAGAATAGGAACATACTTTTTCATAAAACATCACTTTCTGTTGTAAAAACAACTGCACGGTTTTGTGTTTTGTACTATAATTCAGCCGTAAAGTCAAGGGAGGTGATACGTCTGAAATCTAAGATCAGCGTGCGGTGAAATTCGGTCTTGCCGTTCGGATAATAGGGGTATCCCTATCTTTAGAATTGAAAAGGAGTAAGAGTATGATTCGGAAAATTATTAAGATCGACCAAGAAAAATGTAACGGTTGCGGGGCTTGCGCCGCCGCATGCCACGAAGGGGCTATTGCCATCCTAGACGGTAAAGCGAAACTGATCCGTGAAGATTATTGCGATGGCCTTGGTGATTGCCTTCCTGCATGTCCGGTTGATGCGATAACCTTTGAGGAAAGAGAAGCCCCCGCCTATGACGAAGCCGCCGTGCTAGAAGCAAAGGCGAAAAAGCACGGCGCCTTGCCTTGCGGTTGCCCCGGCACGCAGTCAAAAGCCATTTACAGAGAGAACGGCGATCACGCTCGTTCTGCCGCTCCTGCGCCCAGCCAACTGGCACAATGGCCTGTGCAGATCAAACTCGTCCCGGTAAAGGCGCCGTATTTTGACGGCGCAAACCTTTTGGTTGCGGCGGATTGCACGGCGTATGCTTACGGCAATTTCCATAACGACTTTATGCGTAACCGCATCACGCTGATAGGTTGCCCTAAACTCGACGATATCGACTATGCCGAAAAATTGACCGCCATTATCGCAAACAACGCTATTCAAAGCGTAACCGTTGTGCGGATGGAAGTTCCTTGTTGCGGCGGCATAGAATACGCCGTAAAACAAGCATTGCAAACAAGCGGCAAATTTATTCCGTGGAGAGTCGTCACGATCTCTACCAACGGTAAATTGCTGGACTAACGGAGATTCGATCGGATAGAATGACCAAGATCCGTTCACTTTCGTGGACGGATCTTCCTTTCTAAATAAGAGATTTCTCCTCGGCAGTCATTTAAGTGTTGCTTTTTTTTGAAAATGAGTATATACTACAATATAATGGTGCTTTATGCATCTTAGAAAAACAACTTTGTTGTATAATGGTGATTGCTATGAATATGGAAGATTTCAAAAAACTTCAATGCGTACAGATGGAGATCATGGACGAGGTCCATCGGGTGTGCTGTGAGAATGGGATTGCCTATTATATCATTGGAGGAACGGCTTTGGGGGCGGTTCGGCATGGTGGCTTTATCCCTTGGGATATGGACATCGACATTGCTATGCCTCGGGCAGATTATGAGCGTTTTGCTGAAGTTTGCAAGACGGCATTGTCGTCACGTTACATATACCGTGACTATAAGAATACCCCCAAGTTTATGCACCCCCATGCATTGGTGTGTGTTCGAAACACCAGTTTGATCACCAAGTTTGATCGTTTGAATCCTAAAGAGGAAGATTTGGGCATTTTCTTAGACATCTTCCCGCTGGATGTGGCACCGAAGGATGAAAAAAACCGGCAAGAGCATATTCGAACTATCGATCGGGTAAAACGTCGTAAATATCTGCGCCGTGGTTATTTATACCGTCCGGGATTCAAACAATGGATATATAAAAAAACGATGGCTATTCTGACGTGCTTTTATAGTATAGACAAACTCAATGCAGATTTTGACAAAGTTTGCCGTCGGTACGAGGGCACCGATTCGGGCCTGTGGTGTTCTATGTCTAGCCATTATTCGTATTCGAAACAGTGTATGCCGGCCTCTGTGTATGGAACCCCGCAACTGGTGGAGTTTGAGGGGCGGCAGTATTACGCTCCCGAACAGTTGGACGAGTATTTGACCCGCATTTTCAAAGATTATATGACGTTGCCGCCGGAAAAAGAGCGGCAGGCCAATTTGGGCTATTTTGCAGAGGTCGTTTTCGATAAGTGATTGACCCGCTTGGCTTGAAAGGAATTGTATGAGATCCAGAGGACAAAAAGCACTGATGAATACGGTGGCGCTGGGCCTTTTTCAGTTAACCCACTTTGTGTGCGGATTGATTTTGCCACGGCACTACCTATTGTATTATGGTTCGGAGTATACCGGTATTTCTTCATCCATAACCCAGTTGCTGGGCTTCATCTCCATTTTGCAGTTCGGCATTGCCGGGTCGACTCGTTTTGCTTTGTATAAGGCGTTGGCCAATGATGATATACGTGGCATCAGCGGTATTATGAATGCAACGCAACGGTATATGCGCAAAATTTCTCTGTGTTTGCTGGGCTATATCGGCGTTCTTTCGTTGGTATATCCGTATATTGCCGATACGACTCTTCCGGCGTTTGATGTGTTTTTGCTGGTGTTGATTATCGGTGCCAGTTCTTTTTCACGGTACTTTTTTGGTATCACAAATCAAATATTGTTGACAGCGGATCAGCGGATGTACGTATATTATGGTTTGACAACGGTTTCCACCATTCTAAATACGGTCATTGCCGTGGTGCTGATGAGATCCGGCTGCAATATATTTATGGTCAAACTGGGAAGCGCCCTTATCTTTGTGGTTACCCCGATTTTGCTATCGTTGTATGTCCGAAAAGTGTACAAGATCGATAAATCGGTTCCTCAGGATAAAACGGCGCTCAACAACCGGTGGGATGTGATGTGGCATTCCATTGCCAACATTGTTCACGATAACACCGATCTGGTGGTGCTGACCGTCCTGACGAACGTAAAATACGTTTCGGTGTATACGGTGCATTATTTGGTGGTCAACGGCATATTCCAGATATTCTCGGTATTTACCAACAGCCTGGAGGCAGCCTTTGGCAATATGTTTGCTAAGGGTGAGATCAAGACGGCATACCGGAACCTGGAACTGTACGAGTTTTTTACTGCCGTTTTTGTTTCGGTGGTGTTTTCTTGTGCGTTGGTGCTGATAGTGCCTTTTGTGCAACTATATACAGCCGGGGTAACGGATGTGAATTATACGGTCCCGGTCTTTGCCACGGTGGCGGTGATAGCCCAGATGGTTATGAGCATCCGTCAGCCGTATTTGGCCATTGTCCGTGCCGCCGGCCATTACAAGCAGACCCGAAACGGTGCCTTTGTTGAGGCGGCGATGAACATCGTGATTTCTGTCGTTTTGACCTATTTCTTTGGCATTGTCGGTGTTGCTATAGGCACGTTGTTTGCCAATCTGTTCCGCACCCTTCAATTTGCCGTATATTTGCGCAAGAACATTGTTGATCGCCCTTTGCGAAAGGCGCTGTGTTCTATGGCGTGGACAGCGCTTAACGTATGTGCTGTGTATCTCTTGTCACAGTTTGTGCTGAATGCGATCACCATCAACTCCTGGCTTACGTGGGTGTTGGCAGGCGTAGCGTGCTTTGGCGTGGCCTTGGCGGTGACGGTGCTGACATCGCTATTGTTCTACAGAGAACTTTTCTCGGCCACCTGGGGCGTGGCAAAGCGGTTGTTGCTGAAAAAGAAAAAGAGGAAGGCTTGAGGTGTAAGAAGTGAAAAAGATAATTGGTTATACCACCGGCGTATACGATATGTTTCATATCGGACATCTGAATATTCTGAAACGAGCCAAGGAGCAATGCGATTATCTGATCGTCGGCGTGAGTACCGATGAATTGGTGATGAAGGAAAAGAATAAGACCCCTGTGATCCCTTGGGGGGAGCGGGCTCAGATCATCGAAGCAATACGGTATGTGGACGAGGTGGTCGTCCAGCCGGATAAAGACAAAATGGCGGCTTGGGAAAAGTATCACTTCGATAAGATGTTTGTGGGTAGCGACTGGCAGGGAACTCCTCAGTGGGATCGGTTTGAGCAACAGTTTGGCGAACTGGGTGTGGAGATTGTGTATCTGCCCCATACCGACGGTATTTCCAGCACCAAACTGACCAATTACATTAAAAACGTTCTGAATTCCGAAGAAAAATAAGGCCTGCGATAACTTTTAAAGATCCGTTCACTTTTGTGGACGGATCTTTCTCTTTTTCCACGATTTCCCTTGCACCTTTTACCCGGTCTATGTTATAATACTCCCATCATTCTATTAGCAAAAAGAGGTTTCTATATGTGGTATAACGAAAGCGTCCTTTATCAGATCTACCCTTTTGGCTTTTGCGGTGCACCCCGGCAGAACGACGGCGTGCTGACCTCCCGCATCCGCAAGGTGGCGGACATCACCGACCACCTGGTCAAACTGGGGGTCAACGCCGTCTATTTCTGCCCGGTGTTTGAAAGTTCTGCCCACGGCTATGACACCGCCGATTACACTAAGATCGACGTTCGCCTGGGCACCAACGAGGATTTCCGATACGTCTGCGACACCCTGCACCAGAACGGCATTAAGGTCATTCTGGACGGCGTATTCAACCACGTGGGGCGTGACTTTTTCGCCTTTAAAGACGTTCGGGAGAAGAAATGGGACTCCCGCTATAAGGATTGGTTTCATCTGAACTTTGACGGCAACAGCGCCTACAACGACGGCTTTTGGTACGAGGGCTGGGAGGGTCACTACGAACTGGTCAAACTGAATCTGGACAACCCGGAGGTAAAACAGTATCTGCTGGGCTGTGTGGGTCAGTGGATGGACGAGTTCGCCATCGACGGCCTGCGTCTGGACGTGGCCTATATGCTCAACCGTCCGTTTATGCGGGAACTGAGCGCCTTCTGTACCGCCAAGGATCCGGAGTTTTTCCTGGCCGGCGAGATGATTCACGGCAATTACCGGGACATCGTTTGCGAGGGTATGCTCCACAGCGCCACCAATTACGAGTGCTACAAGGGGATCTATTCCTCCTTTAATACGATGAATCTGTATGAGATCGGCTATTCTCTGCAAAACCGTTTTGGCGGCGAGGACTGGTGTATGTACCGGGGTCTGCAACTGATCGGCTTCGTGGACAACCACGATGTCACCCGGCTTGCCTCGGCGCTCACGAACCAAAACCACCTGAAACCTGCCTATGGTATGCTGTTTGCTATGCCCGGTATACCCTGCATTTATTACGGCAGCGAATGGGGGATGGAGGGCAAAAAAGAAGACGGCGACGACGCTCTGCGGCCCGCTGTTGACACGGTGCAGTGGAGCGACCTGACTGGGTTTATCGCCAAGTTGGCAAGGATTCACCGGGAGAGTAAGGCGCTGTGTTACGGCGGCATTAAGATCCTGCACCAGACCAACCACCAGTTGGTGTTTGAGCGGGAATGGGAGGGGGAAAGGATCCTCGTCCTGATCAATGCGGACGAAAACGAGTATACCGCCCATTACGATGCCAAAGCCGGCAGCGGCACCGAACTGATTACCGGCACCCCCTTTGATTTCGGCGCCGGCAGCAAAATGCCCGGCTATTCCGTGCAGTATGTGAAATGCACATAAATCGCAAAAATCCGCCTCATACCGGGGCGGATTTTTCATTCCCTCTTGCCATTCTTTTCCTGCGGTGGTATAATGGGTGTATTCATTACGAAACTCCGAGGGAGGGGATCCTTATGGGCATCCAAGTGAATGAAATCTACCCCAGGGTGGTGGCGGCAAACCGCCGTCACACCTTGTGTTTCCGTCTGTCCGGCGATGGGCTGACCGCAGGCGATCTACAGGTCAAACTGATGCCGATGGAGAGTTATGCCGTATCCCACGCTCCCGATTATTGGTCCCATCATAGTGACCGTTACGAATGGGCGGATTTGACCGCCTGTGGCGATGGGGTATACTCGGCGGATCTGGACTTTGCCGGAGAACAGCGCTATGCGGTCAAATTGCGGATGGGGGAGGATATCTTCTATTCCGGCTATGTCTATGCGATAGAAGAGGATCTGGCGTCCCTGCGTCCGTATAAGGGGGATACCCATCTGCATACCAACCGCTCCGATGGAAAGGACAGCCCCTTTGATGCCGCCTGCGCCTATCGGACTGCCGGTTACGATTTTATGGCGGTTACCGATCACGGCCGCTATGCTCCCTCGGTGGAGTTGTCGGCGGAACTGGCGCCTCTCACCGACCGGTTTTACGTGATGCCCGGTGAAGAGGTTCATCCCAAAGGCGGCAGTTATTTTCACATTGTCAGTCTGGGGGCCAACCGTCACATTACAGAAACCTTTGAACAGCACCCGGAAGAGGCAGAGGCGGGCATCCGGCATATTCTGGACACCCGGGATCTGTCCTGTCTGCCCGATCCCCGTGCGGCGGCTATACGGATCTTTATTGCTTCCCGGATCCGTTCTGCCGGCGGTGTGGCGGTGCTGACTCACCCCTTCTGGGAGACCGATGGGGAATACAATATGCAGACCGTGGAGTGTATATACCATATGCGCCACGGGGATTTCGACACCTTAGAGGTGCTGGGGGGCAACGACGACACCGGCAACGGCAACAATCTGCTGGAAATGCTGTGGCAAGAGCAGAAAGCGGAGGGGGTTCGTATGCCGGTGGTGGGCTCTTCCGATTGCCACAATGTCAACGTGTGGTGCGATTACGACCATTTCGGGTTCCAGTTCACGCTGGTCTTTGCCGCCGGCCACAGCGACCTGCTTGCCGCCATTCGGGAGGGACGCACGGTGGCGGTGGACCGCCGGAGTGATAAGCATTTCCGGTGTGTCGGAGATTACCGCTACGCCAAATACGCCCGCTTCCTGATGGCGGAGTATTACCCGGCCTATACGGCGCTGTGCGCCGCCCACGCCGAGGCGCTGAAGGCCCGTGACACCGCCGCCCTTGCCACCGCCGAAACGGCGATCGCAGACTATCAGGAAAAGTTCTACGCCGTGTGAGAAGTACGGCTTTAACGCTTGCAGAGGTGGTATTATGAAAGAATTTTTAATCGTCGTGGATATGCAAAAGGACTTCGTGGACGGCGCCCTCGGAACGCCGGAGGCGGTGGCGATCGTCCCGGCCGTGTGCGAGAAGATCCGCACCTTCCCGGGCGAGATCTTCGTCACCTATGACACCCATCCCGAAACCTATCTCTCCACCGCCGAGGGCAAAAAGTTGCCGGTGCCCCATTGTGTCAAGGGCACCCCTGGCTGGCAACTGGACGCCGCCGTGGCTCAGGCGCTGGCGGATAAGGCATACACCGCCGTGGAAAAGCCCACCTTTGGTTCGGTGGATCTTCCCCGGTTGATTGCTCAGCGGGCAGGGGAGGGTGACTTTGCCGTCACCCTCATCGGGCTGTGCACCGACATCTGCGTGGTGTCCAACGCCCTGCTGCTCAAGGCGTATTTCCCGGAGCAGACCGTCCGGGTGGAGGCGGCCTTGTGCGCCGGCGTGACGCCGGACACCCATAATGCCGCTCTGCAAACGATGAAGATGTGTCAGATCGACGTGATATGAGAGGTTTCAATGATGCAAAAACGCATTTTGTTCCAAGGCGATTCCATCACCGATGCCGGGCGTGACCGAGAGAATTTTCACAGCACCGGCTATGGCTATGCCCATCTGGTGACCGCCTCGCTGACGGCGGATCACCCCGGCGAATACGAGTGTATCAACCGGGGCGTGGGCGGCGACCTGCTGGCGGATCTGTATACCCGACTGGAGCGGGATTTTCTGGACCTGAAACCGGATTATGCCAGCATCTTTATCGGCACCAACGATGCCTGGAACGATTTGGATAACGGCCGTCCCATTCAAACCGAGGCGTTCGAGCGGATGTATGTGGATATGCTGGAGCGGATCTATGCCGCCTGCCCGGATATCAAACTGATGCTGTTCTCTCCCTATGTGACGGAGGGGTCGTTCTCTCATAACACCGCCGAACAGCCGGATCGCTATGCCCGGTTCCGTGCCCACGTGGCCTCCCGCATTGAGGCGGTGCGCCGCATTGCCGCTCAATACGACCTGCCCTTTGTGGATGTGCAGGCGCTGTTTGATGGGGCTTGTCGCCGTGCACCGGCGGAGTGTTGGACCGGCGATGCGGTCCATCCCACCTCTGCAGGCCACGAACTGATCAAGCGGGCGTGGCTGGAGACCTTTGAGAAACTTATGTGATGAACAAACCGCCCGGGCGTATAGCCCGGGCGGTTTCCGCTTATACTACCCCCGAAAGGGGAGAAGGATATGATCGAACAAGACACCATCAAATTGCTCCGGGAGTGCGATGCCGGCATCAGGATGGGGGTATCCTCCATTGACGATGTGCTGGACTATGTGAGCAACGCCCAACTCAAACGGTATCTCACCGACTGCAAACAGGCACACAATGAGTTGGATGAGGATCTGCAGGAGTTGCTGGACAAATACGGCGACGAGGGCAAAGCCCCCAACCCGATGGCAAAGGGAATGTCCTGGATAAAGACCACCGTCAAACTGAAACTGGACGAGTCGGACGCCACCATTGCGGATCTGATGACCGATGGGTGCGATATGGGTGTGAAATCCCTCAGCCGGTATCTTAACCAGTATGCTGCCGCCGACGAAACCTCCAAGGACATCTGCAAACGCCTGATCCGCCTGGAGGAAAAACTGGGCGTCCAACTGCGGGACTATTTATAAGACGTTGTGCCAGCCGTATCTTGCCTCCCCTTGTCAGGGGAGGTGTCAAAACCTCCGGTTTTGACGGAGGGGTAGTAAGTGGGCAAAGCCCATCCCCACGCCCTTGCACCACTCCCAAACCGCCACCGTAGGGGAGGGCCTCTGCGCCCTCCCGCCCATCAAAAAAGCCGTTTTGCAGGTTCCTGCAAAACGGCTTTCGCTTATTTTTGGCTTTTAATGTGCTCTTTCAAAATCAAGTTGATGTATTGGGATAGAGAGCGGTCATCCTCGTCAGCCTCGGCCCGTATTTGCTCCAGAATGTCGCTGTCGATGGTGATGCTGATTTTCTCTTTCAACGGCTTCATACCTTCACTCTCCTTTATTAAATTATACTACATTTTCTCACATAGTATTGACAAGTAGGATAAAGTAGGATAAAATACCACTAATGCCGTAAGGGATTATATGAAAGGAGAAACTATAATGAAACTGAAAAAAGAATTGTCTATTCTGTTGGCGACCGTGCTGTTGCTGACCTGTATACCGTTGGGAGCGGTGGGTGTCAGTGCGGAGACAAGTGA
>CAYSRL010000035.1:0-10966 GCA_964433515.1 uncultured Ruminococcus sp. | reverse complement strand
TGTCCGTGTTTGGTGACGATTATGACACCCCCGACGGCACCGGCATCCGAGACTACATCCACGTGGTGGATCTGGCCTGCGGTCACGTCAAGGCGGTGAACTATGCGCTGAAGCACACCGGTGCCGAGGCCATTAACCTGGGTACCGGCATCGGCTATAGCGTGCTGGATCTGGTAAAAGCTTTCATTTCCGCCAACGGCGTAGATGTCCCCTATGCCATCGCTCCTCGCCGTGACGGCGACGTGGCGGTTTGCTATTCCGACCCCGCCAAGGCCGCTGACCTGTTGGGCTGGAAAGCGGAGAAAAACGTGGAGGATATGTGCCGGGACACCTGGCGCTGGCAGTCCCAAAACCCCAAGGGATATGACGAGTAACCTGTTTTTGATCTACAACAAAAGCCGCTGACCGGACGGTCAGCGGCTTTTGCTTTTTAGTTTATAGGAACCAATTTGCCCACAACGACGTAACGGGCATCATCGTATTCATACGAGCAAGTGGACAACGTAATGAACGCATCCTCCTCGGTATAGGTAACCCCCGACGTGAAAGTAGAGAGTTCCTGCAGGACACCCAATTCCTTTACCATCGCTTTTTCGTTGAGCGTTGTGGTGAAAATATCCCGTTTTACACCAACCACAGCACCGGCTATCAGTTCGACCCGATAATCCCCGTCCGGTGTCAAATAGTACCACACGGGATGCTGGTCATAAAAGGATTGCTTTTTGTATTTCAGCAACGCACCGAACATCGAGCCGTTTTTCATACTGTGTCCATACACAATAAAGTTCTTGTCCGCCGCTGGTTGGGGATGGTTCTCGCAATCCACGAACAGAGTACCGCTCCGCAGATACTCACCAGACAGGTCAGCGTGAAGATAGGTATCGTTATCCTCTGCCTGCACCACCGGGTAATTGACAACGGTGTCGGGACAATACAGCCAACCCACCACATCCTCATTTTGAGAAACAAGGCCGGGAAAATCCACACGGATGGGAGCCGATGACTGGTTCTCTTCCGGTTGCTCTCCTGTGGCCGTGGTGGTGGTCACCACTTCCATAAATTCCTGCTGAACGGACTCATACAGCGTATCCGCCTGTTGATACTCATTCAGCACAGAAACCACTTTATACCCGGAAAAGACCAACACACCGGAAAACACAACCAGAAGAACGATCCTCAGAAATTTATACAATCGTTTATGCAATTAGACAGCCTGCTTTTTGAAAGCGACGGCAATCACAGCCAGGCCGGCGGCAGAGACCACCATAGCCACCAGATAACCCCAGGGGAAACTGTCGCCGGTGCCGGGAACATCGCCGGTACCCACCACGATGGCATAGGGGCCGTAGTAGTTAGAAGTCAGCACCAGATTCTCACCATCAACTTTGTAATCCACAGCGATCCACTGGCCGTTGACAAAAACATAAACACCGGCAACATTGTCGATGATCTCCGGCTTAATGGTGGCGGTGTAGGGATTGTGATCGTCATGCTCGTCACAGCCGTCATAGTCAACGAAGAACAGATCGCTGACACCCAGGCCATCCTTGCCGTCCGGGATCTTAATGCCGTCAAACAACTCAGTCAGATCCTCACTGTCGTGGATCAGCTGATAAGCATCCTCCAACAGGGTCTTGTCGTCCTCATCCAGAGCATCACGCTCAGAATAAGGAGTGACGATCAGTTCACCCTCGCAGTCGCCGACAAACACATAGTCCACCAACTGAGGGGTATCCTGTACGCTGGGGCTGGACACAAAGTTACCGGCAGCAAAAACAGACACCGACATAGTCAGCACCAAAACAGCCGCCATCAGACATACCGCAATTTTCTTCATAACAAAATCCTTCTTTCTGAAAAATTTGATTGTCTATTATTTCATACAGAAACGAGTTCCTCTGCAAACCGGTTCATTTGCTCAAGAAAATCCTCTCCGTATTTCTTACAAAGAATATGGGTTGCCTCCCCCATCTGTGGAGGTCTTGTGTGGACTCCGTGGCAATCGGAACCCAACAGGTGTATCGTGTGATGATCCATCATTTTGAAGGCCCGACGCCGAGTAAACCGCTCCGTAAAGAACGAGGCATTCACCTGCATCAAGACACCGTTATGCAACAATTCTTCAAACACACCGGGACGCTGTAAAAACACATACCGTTCTATGTGTGCCAGAACCAACGTCAGATCGTGGGAGACCGCAATCTCCAACACCTCACGGACGGTGGAATCAGACCAACGGGCCACCGGCATCTCCAACAACAGCACCCGGGTGCCCTCCACACAGAGCCGCTCCAGCCCCTCCAGCCGGGAAATGCCCGGATAATACCGGACCTCTGCGCCCAAATACACCTGGGGGTGATGACTCTGGATATGGTCTGATAACTGCGTATACGCCTCACGGCGACGTGTGAGGAACCGCTCCACAGAACGCTGGTCAGCGTAAAAATGCGGTGTGGCCACCACAAGGGTCACGCCCTGTTGACTCAGCATATCCAACAGCCGGATGCTCTCTTCCACATTTTTGCTTCCGTCGTCAATGCCGGGCAATATATGGCTATGAAGATCCACCATAGTCTCACCCACCTAACTGACAGTCACTTCTTAACAATGTATTCAAAAGTGCTGCCGGAATTGCAAAGAAATAACACAGAAACCCAATTTGCCTTATAACTAGTTCTAGTATAATACTTAGATTTAAAAAAGTCAACTGTTTAATTAAAATTAAATGCATAACGCAAGGAAAGCCACCCCCAGTAAAACCGAGGGTGGCTTTTGCCTTGTCAAAGAAAATCTTTAAAAGAATGTCATCTGGCTGGTTTCGGGAATACCGTCCACCACACCCAGATCCCGCAAAGACTGAAGCACCGCCTTGGTAATGCCGGTGCGTTGTTGCAGATCGTCGCAGGAAATATAGGGATCATCGGGATCTGCCTGCTCATACATACTCTTGGCCGCCGCCTCACCCAGTCCGGCAATAGCACTGAAAGGCAAACGGATCTTTCCGTCTTCCATCCGGAACTGGTACCAATGGGATTTGTACAGATCCACCGGCAGGAACTGGACGCCCCGGAGCATCGCCTCGTATACCACGTGCAACAATTCAGCGGTATCCTGCTCTTTTTGGCTGGCCTCCTTCCCCATCTCACGGATGGTATCCATTACCAGTTTGACCCGCTCGATCCCCTCCTGCACCGTTGCGGCATCAAAATCGCCGCCACGGCCGGTCAGGAAAGCGGCATAGTATTCTGCCGGGTAATGGACTTTAAACCAAGCCACCCGCAACGCCGCAATCACATAGGCGGCAGCGTGGGCCTTGGGGAACATATACTTGATCTTCATACAAGAGTCGATGTACCATTCCGGCACGTTATGCTCCCGCATAGCGGTAAGATGTTCCTCGGTCAGCAGTTTGGTGGCCTTACCCTTACGGACGATCTCCATAATCTTAAAGGCCATTTTCGGTTCCAAGCCCTTGTGCATCAACTCCACCATAATGCTGTCACGAGTACCGATAACGGTGGAAATGGTGCAGGTGCCCTCCTTGATGAGATCCTGTGCATTACCCAGCCACACATCGGTGCCGTGGGACAGGCCGGATATCTGCATCAAGTCAGCAAAGGTCTTCGGCTTACAATCCAGCAACATTTGACGGGTAAAGCCGGTGCCCATCTCCGGGATGGACAGCGTGCCGGTCTCACACCCCAATTGCTCCGCTGTCAACCCTAACGCCTCCGGAGAAGTAAACAAACTGTATACCGCCGGGTCGGACATATCCACATCCTTGATGGAGACCCCGGTATATTCCTCCAAATACTTACAGATGGTGGGAATGACGTGTCCCAGGTTATCCAATTTCAGGATCGTATCGTGGATAGAATGGAAATCGAAGTGGGTGGTGATGATGCTGGACTCCGCCTTATCCGCCGGATGCTGAACCGGACAGAAATCCTCTATTTCATATTCATCCGGTACGACCACCATACCTCCGGGATGCTGTCCGGTGGTACGCTTGACACCGGTACAACCGATAACCAATCGGTCTATCTCCGCCGGACTGATATACAGCCCCCGCTCTTCAGCGTATTTTTTCACATAACCGAAAGCCGTTTTCTCCGCCACGGTACCCACCGTTCCGGCCTTAAACACGTGATCCAAACCGAACAGGGTTTCGGTATACCGGTGGGCACGGTTCTGATATTCGCTGGCAAAGTTCAAATCAATATCGGGAGATTTATCACCGTCAAAACCCAGGAAGGTCTCAAAGGGGATCTCCTGTCCGTCACGACCCAAAGGCTGTCCGCAACGGGGACAATTCTTGGGAGGCAGATCAAATCCGGAGCCAGCCTCACCTTTTGTGAAAAATTCAGAATATTTACATTCCGGGTTCCGGCAGTAATAGTGCGGCGCCAAAGGATTCACCTCGGAGATACCCGCCAAATGAGCCACCAGAGAGGAACCCACCGATCCACGGCTACCCACCAGATAGCCGTTATCCACCGAGTTTTTCACCAGTTTCTGCGCAATCATATACAGCACCGCAAAACCGTGCTTGATGATGGAATTCAGTTCTTTCTCAAGGCGTTCCTTGATAATGTCTGGTACCGGATCGCCATACACCTCGTGAGCACGGTCCCAACACAGTTGTTGCAACTCCTCGTCAGCGCCGTCGATGTGGGGCGGATAGGTGCCGTCGGGAATCGGCTTAAACCGCTCCACCATATCCGCTATGCGGTTGGGGTTGGTAATGACCACTTCCCTCGCCTTTTCCGGGTCGAGATACCGGAATTCCGCCAGCATCTCCTCCGTAGTTCTAAAATACAACGGAGCCTGATTATCGGCATCGTCAAAGCCTTTACCCGCCATCAGAATGCGGCGGTATACCTCATCCTCCGGTTCCATAAAGTGAACATCGCAGGTGGCGCACACCGGAATACCCAGTTTTTCACCCAAACGGATGATGGTCTTGTTATGGTCGATCAGTTCCTGCCGACCGGCGCAGACCGGAGGTATGATCTCATATTCATCCTTAGTGCCCTTGATCTTCTTGCGGGTGGGGCGGAGCATAAACTCATTGTTGCCCAAAGGCTGAATCTCCAAGAAATCGTAGAACGAGGCGATATCGCACAGTTCGCCCCACGGCTTATTCTCCATGATCGCCCTGTAAAGTTCACCTGCTTCACAGGCACTGCCGATGATGAGTCCCTCCCGGTGTTGTTCCAGCCGGGACCGGGGGATCCGGGGAATACCCCGGTGCAAAAATTCCAGGTTAGATGCGGACACCAGTTTGTAAAGATTCTTCAGTCCCACCTGGTTTTTGGCAATCAGAATCATATGGTGGGCTTTGGCCGTCTTAGGATCAATGCTGGTGGCGCCGGTATTCACCTGTTGTAAAGTAGCGATCCCCTGCTGTTGCAGGTCGGCCAGCACCTTTTGGAATATGCCCGCCAACACCGCCGCATCGTCGCAGGCCCGGTGATGGTTAAAAGGCGGCAATTTCAGGTGATTGGCCACCGTATCCAGTTTGTAGTTTTTTAGCCCTTTATATAGAGAACGGCACAAGGGAACGGTATCCACCGAGGTGAACTCATAGGGCATATTACACCGCCCTGCCGCCGCCCGGATAAACCCGGTATCAAACCCGGCATTATGGGCCACCAACACCCGGCAATCCCCGCAGAAGTCATAGAACATCTGTAAGGCCTCTGCCTCACCGGGGGCATCCGCCACCATCCCATCGGTGATGCCGGTCAACTCGGTGATTTTAGCCGGGATGGGTTTTCCGGGGTTAGCAAAGGTGTTGAAAGTATCCTGCACTTCTCCGTTTACCATCCGCACGGCACCGATCTCGGTGATGCGCTCGGTCTTGTTGCTCAATCCTGTGGTTTCAATATCGAACACGATATAGTTGCCGGTCAAAGGAGAATCCTCCTCCCCTTTCACCGCCGGCACCATATCGTTGACATAATACCCCTCCATACCGTAAAGGACTTTGATATCCTTACCGGCCCGTTTCAGGTCGGCTACGGTGTTCATCACCTCGGGATAGGCCTGTACCACACCGTGGTCGGTGATGGCAATAGCCTTATGCCCCCAGGCGGCTGCCCGCTTGACCAAAGCGGAGGCATCGGTGACCGCATCCAACTGGGACATTTTGGTGTGCAGGTGCAGTTCCACCCGCTTTTCCGGGGCCAGATCCTGACGCTGATACCGGGCAACCACCGAAATGGACCGAGGGCGCAACAGGTTGGCCTTAGCAAATTCATCGTATTCATACCGGCCGGAAACGACCAGATTATCCCCGTTCTTAATGCCGGAGACGGCAAAGATCTTCTCTTTATCCCGTTTTTTGTCTAGCCACAAACTCAATGACAACGAACCGGTCAGGTCGGTGATGGAGATGGTATACCGCATTTTGGTGCCGTCTTTATTCTCCCGGGAATCCACCTTAAACACCTGTCCCCACACCGTCACATTAGAGCCGTCTGCTTCCAGACCCTTGATAGGATCCGGTCGCTCCTTGATGGGAGTACCCAGCAGAGGCTGTGCCGTTTCCAGATAGATGGGCAAGCCGTCTGCCGGCGGTTTGGTGGGGTCGGCAGGCGTGCCGGGACGGGCCGGTTCATCCTCGGTGGCGGCCTTAGGCTGCTTGGCCGCCTCTGCGGCACGGGCCATAGCCTCTTCCCGGGCACGCTCGGCGGCCTCTTGCTCCGCCTTTTCCATCATTTTCTGATACCGCTCATCCTTGGTGGCTTCGGTCTCGCCAATGAGTTCCACCCGGATATGGCGGCTATACTGCCGGGAAATCAACTGTTGCAACTGATGCTCGGCGCCGGTAGCCTCCAGAATGTTTTTGCCGCCGTGGGTCAGAGAGACACGCAGGGTATCTCCCTCTACAGCAAACGTGGCATCCTCAAAAGTGCCGTTCACCGCCACATTTTCCCGCTTTAAATGAGCAATCAGATCCGGACAGACCGCCGCCGAAAAACATTCCGGCGGGAACACCGGACAAATAGCGACGCTACCGAGACCTAAGGCCAACGCCAGTTTCTTCTCAGCAGCAAACAATTTCTCCGCCTCCACAGGCGCCGAAAAAGCCACCACCGTTTCTATCCGGCGGGAAGTATGATGCATATACATATTTTGGACAAGGCCTTCCGCCAATTCCGGCAAACAGCCCTCATCCAGATAAGGGCCGAACAAAGCCCCAAACGAACGCTGATCCATTGTTTTCTCCTATGTAAAACGGCTTTATAACCGCTCAATTTCCTTCATCAATTCTTCCACCGCTACCGTTTCGTCCACGGTGCGGAGCACCTCGCCCTTACAGAACAGAGCCACCTTGCCCTTTCCGCCGGCCAAACCGATATCCGCCTCACGGGCCTCACCGGGTCCGTTGACGATGCATCCCATCACCGCCACGGTAATGGGCTTGTTTACCTTCTGCAAGCGTTTTTCCACCTCACCGGCAATGCCGATGAGATCCACGGCGGTGCGTCCGCAGGTTGGACAGGACACCAACCGAGGGCGGTCGGTACGCATTCCGGCGGCGGTCAACAGGTCAATGCCGGCGGCGATCTCCCGCTCCGGGTCCGCCGTCAGGGACACCCGGATGGTGTCGCCGATACCGGCGGTCAACAAAGAGCCAATACCTACGGCAGATTTTATCAGACCCATCCGCTCGGTGCCCGCCTCGGTGACACCCAGATGCAAGGGATAATCACAAGCCTCTGCCGTCAACTGATAGGCCCGAATCATCGTAGGCACATCCGAAGACTTGATGGACAGCACAATATCCTCAAAATCGAACTTTTCCAAAAGTGAAGCGTGATACAGGGCGCTATCCCGCATCGCCTCCGGGGTAGGATGACCGTATTTGGCCAAGATCTCCTTTTCCAGCGACCCGGAATTGACGCCGATGCGAATGGGGATCCCCCGACGGCGGCATTCATCCGCCACCGCCTTGACCCGACTCTCGTCACCGATATTACCGGGGTTGATGCGGATCTTATCCACACCAGCCGCCGCCGATTCCAGCGCCAACTGATAATCAAAATGGATATCCGCCACCACCGGGATGGTGAGCGCTTCTTTCAGCGCCGCCACCAGCGCCACCGCCTCTTTATCCGGTACGGCGGTGCGGATGATCTGACAGCCGCAGGCCTGTAAGCGGAGCGCCTGTTCTACGTTGCCTGCAACATCGTGAGCCGGTATATTCAACATCGACTGTACAGAAATCGGAGCCCCACCGCCAACGGCGACAGAACCTACCATAACCTGTCTGCTGTTTCGTCTTTCCATACCGACCCATCCTCTCATATAAACAGTTTACGGATGTCGCTGTAGGTGATGACCAACATCAGCAACAGCAACAGCACAATACCGGCAAAATGAATCAGCGACTCAAACTTTGCCGGAACCGGTTTGCGGGTAATCCCCTCCCAAACCAGGAAAATCAGCCGACCGCCGTCCAATGCCGGCAACGGCAACAAATTAAACACACCCAGATTGACGGTGATCATCACCATCAGCATCACCAAGGACCGCCACCCGGCCAACGGATCGGCACCACCCACCGCATCGCCTACGGCGTCCGCAATCACATCCACGGTACCCACCGGTCCGGATAGGTCGTTCAGGCCGTAATTGCCACGAACAATATCGACCAACGACCGCCACACCAAGGTAGCCACAGACAATTCCTGCTTGGCGGAATAGGTGATGGTATTGAGAAAGGTACGGGGCTGACCGTACAGGGCAAAATCGTAGATAAGATACCGTTGACCGGTTTCTTCGTCGGTTTTTACCTCAAACGTCACCGTGTCTAACGATACCGTTTTGCTTTTCCCATCGGTCTCCCGGCGGACCACCATCTGCAGGATGCCGTCGGCATCGTTCTGCATCTCCATCGTCAGATCCATATCCATCAGTATCCGACGGCCATTCACTTCTACAATGGTGTCGCCGGGCCGCAACCCGGTCTTATAGGCCGAGGAGTCCTCGTCCAGCGCCGCCACCGTGGTCGTGGCAAACAGCACTTGGTCGCTGCTGCCTCTCGGCTCTTCCAAAACGCCGTTATACAACAGCAGCAAAGCGAAACCCAGAACGAGATTCATTGCCGCACCGGCGATCACGATCAAAATCCGTTGCCACACCTTTTTATTGGCAAAGGATCGGCTATCCTCCACCGGGATCTCCTCCCGGTCAGCATTACCGCCCAAGGCCGAAGGGGTGGGAGCCTCTTGATCCTCACCCTCCATCGCACAAAACCCGCCGATCGGCAGCATCCGGACGGTGTAAAGGGTTTCCCCTTTCCCCCATTTTAGCAGTTTGGGGCCCATACCAATGGCAAATTCATTCACCTTGACGCCACACAGTTTTGCCACGATAAAGTGACCAAACTCGTGAATCATCACCAACACATTCAGTACCAATAATGCCATCAGCACCCGAACTACGGTATTCACAAATTCGATAAGTCAGCCCTCATTTCATCCTGTTGATAGCCTCTCGGGTAAGGCGGCGAATCGTCTCGTCCGCCACAAATACATCTTCTACCGATACCGGTTGCGGCAACGGCTGTTCCAGCGCCGCCGCAGCCAAGCGGGTAATGGCGGGAAACCCGATCTCACCAGCAATAAAAGCGCCCACCGCCACCTCGTTGGCGGCATTCAGCGCCGCCGGGTATAATCCGCCCATCGTCAGCGCTCTGCGAGCCAGGTTCATTGCCGGGAACGCCTCGTTGTCCGGGGCGTAAAACGTCAGGTTGTTCCAATCCTCCAGCCTGAGCTGTTTCACCGGACAAGGCAACCGGTCAGGATAGGTCAGCGCATATTGGATCGGAACCCGCATATCCGGAGCGCCCAACTGAGCCAGCACCGCATGATCATCGTATTCCACCAAGGAGTGAATGATGCTCTCCCGATGAACCACAATATCTATTTTATCCGGCGGCATAGAGAATAACCACGCCGCCTCGATCAGTTCCAGCCCTTTATTCATCATGGTAGCAGAATCAATAGTGATCTTCTGCCCCATACTCCAATTAGGATGGTTCAAAGCATCCGCCAGTGTAACGTTTTCCAATTCTTCCGCCTTGCGCCCGAAAAAAGGGCCGCCGGAGGCGGTAAGAATCAGCCGTTTGATGCGCCGTTCAGGGGGGCACCCCTGCAAGCACTGGAAGATAGCGCTATGTTCGCTATCCACAGGCAACAAACGGACCCCGGCCTTTTTCACCGCATCCATCACAAATGCGCCGCCGGCCACCAACGTCTCCTTGTTGGCCAAAGCCACATCCTTGCCGGCGGCAACAGCCGCCAGCGTAGGCCGCAGACCCACCATACCGACCACGGAATTGAGCACCATATCCGCCTGCGGCAGAGCGGCCAGTTCGCACAAACCTTCCATCCCGGACAGCACCCGCACCGGCAGATCCGCCACCCGTATACGCAGGTCAGCGGCCGCTTTTTCATCGTACATTGCCGCCACCAAAGGTTTAAACCGGCGGATCTGCTGTTCCAGCAGATCCACTTGGCGGGCCGCCGCCAAACCGATCACCCGATAACCGGCTTCAGAGGCCACCTCTAACGCTTGGGTGCCGATGGAACCGGTGGAACCCAATATCACCAACGAACGCATAGCATCACATCCTGTTCATACATTAAGAAAGCAATTCGGCAATCCAATAGATAATATTCGTTGCATTCACTGCGATCAAATACAGAATCGGCGCAATAAACAGCACGCTGTCAAACCGATCCATCACACCGCCGTGACCCGGCATAATATTGCCAAAATCTTTGATCCCGCATTTCCGCTTGATCGCCGATGCCAACAAATCGCCCACCACAGACAACGGCGCCAACAAAAACACCACCGGCAGATACAGATACAGGCTGAAGAACAGACCTTCTCCGGAACCGTTATCCACCTCAAACCGAAGTATGAATAAGCCAACGGCACACAGCAC
>CAYSRL010000034.1:0-11453 GCA_964433515.1 uncultured Ruminococcus sp. | reverse complement strand
GCGGAGAATGGCCAGATCGCCACCCAGTATGTGGATCTGGAGGGCAACCCCACCGCCAACATTGACTTCAACCCCAACGGTTCCCTGTTCGCCATCGAGGGCATCACCAGCCCCGACGGCCGTGTGTTCGGTAAGATGGGTCACAGCGAGCGTATCGCCGACGGCCTGTACCGGAACGTCCCCGGCAACTACGACATCCGTATGTTCGAAGCCGCCGTGAAGTATTTTAAGTAAGCGATAGCGGAAACGCACAAGTTTCATCCCCCTTCCCCTTGAGGGGGGGTGCCGCCCAGCGGCGGTGGATGAGGTGGTGCGGAACGCACACCGGACGGCGAGGGCGCCGCCCTTTGCAACGCAACCATCCCCAAACGGAACTCGTAGGGGACGGGTCTCCCGTCCCGCCTTTAAAAATCTACACAAACCAAGGAGTGACTGAAATGGCTTACAAAACCGATATTGAAATTGCTCAGGAATGTCAGATGAAGCACATCCGGGAGATTGCCGCTGCCGCCCACGTGGATGAGAAGTATGTGGAGCAATACGGCAACTATAAGGCGAAGATCGACCTGTCCCTGCTGGAGGAGTCCGACCGCCCGGACGGCAAACTGATTCTGGTCACCGCCATCACCCCCACCCCGGCGGGCGAGGGCAAGACCACCACCACCATCGGTCTGGCGGACGGCCTCAAACGCATCGGCAAGGATGTGACCGTGGAGCTCCGTGAGCCGTCGCTGGGCCCTGTGTTCGGCGTTAAGGGCGGTGCCGCCGGCGGCGGCTATGCGCAGGTGGTGCCTATGGAGGATATCAACCTGCATTTCACCGGCGACTTCCACGCCATCGGCGCCGCCAACAACCTGCTGGCGGCGATGCTGGACAACCACATCCAGCAGGGCAACGCCCTGGGCATCGACGTGCGCCGGGTGACCTGGAAGCGGTGCGTGGATATGAACGACCGCCAACTGCGCTTTATCGTGGACGGTATGGGCGGCAAGCCCAACGGCGTGCCCCGTGAGGACGGCTTTGACATCACCGTGGCCAGCGAGATTATGGCGGTGTTTTGCCTGGCTTCCTCCATCACCGACCTGAAAGAGCGGCTGTCCCGCATCATCGTGG
The DNA here is from genome assembly GCA_964433515.1 of uncultured Ruminococcus sp. Lineage (GTDB taxonomy): Bacteria > Bacillota > Clostridia > Oscillospirales > Acutalibacteraceae > UBA5905. The sequence goes on along the minus strand of CAYSRL010000034.1, from coordinate 10,340 downwards.
GCTATACCTATGACGACAAGCCGGTGACCGCCGGCGACCTGAAGGCGGTGGGCGCCATGACCGCCCTGCTGAAGGACGCCATCAAGCCCAACCTGGTGCAGACTCTGGAGGGCACTCCCGCTTTCGTGCACGGCGGCCCCTTTGCCAACATCGCCCACGGCTGTAACTCGGTGATGGCCACCCGGCTGGCGCTGAAGATGGGCGACTATACCGTCACCGAGGCGGGCTTCGGTGCCGATCTGGGCGCCGAAAAATTTCTGGACATCAAGTGCCGTATGGCGGGGCTGACCCCCGATGCGGTGGTGGTGGTCGCCACCGTCCGGGCGCTGAAGATGCACGGAGGCTTGGCAAAGACCGAACTGGCCACCGAGGATCTGGACGCTCTGGAGCGGGGCATCCCCAACCTGTTGCGCCACGTGTCCAACATTAAAAACGTGTATAAACTGCCCTGCGTGGTGGCGGTGAACCGGTTCCCCACCGACACCGATGCGGAGATCGACTTCATCATCGCCAAGTGCCGTGAGCTGGGCGTCAACACCGTGCTGTCCACCGTGTGGGCGGATGGCGGCGCCGGCGGCATCGAGATGGCAAAAGAGGTGGTCCGCCTGTGCGAAGAGGAGCAGGGCGACTTCACCTTCTCCTACGACCTGGAGGGCTCCATCGAGGATAAGATCACCGCCGTGGTGCAGAAGGTGTATGGCGGCGACGGCATCACCGTCCTGCCGGCGGCCAAAAAGCAGATCCAGCAGTTGACCGCCCTGGGCTTTGATAAATGCCCGGTGTGCATCGCCAAGACCCAGTATTCCTTCTCGGACGACCCCACAAAGTTGGGTGCGCCGGAGCATTTCACCGTCACGGTGAAAAACGTAAAGGTGTCGGCCGGTGCCGGCTTTATCGTGGTGCTGACCGGCGACATCCTCACCATGCCCGGTCTGCCCAAATCCCCTGCCGCCGAGCGCATCGACGTGGATGCCTCCGGCAAGATCACCGGTCTGTTCTAATTAATGTATAGAGGATCGACCCGCCCCGGGTGTCTTACGGACACCCGGGGCGGTTTTTTCGTTATAGTGAGCCGGGCGGATGCGGCCATCCGCCCGGCCCGATTGCTTTGAATGTGGTAATTTTTTACTTTTTGCCCAAATTTTATCCACAAAATCACCAAAAAACACCCAACCAGCAGTTTATTATATTAGCAGATTAAAGGATTTTACCATTTTTTGTTGACGAGGAGCATTTCTTATGGTATTATGTAATGGATAATAAGGTACTTTGCCCATTTGTCGCTATTTCACAGACAATTGAGTAAAAAACAGGAGGTAATTATGAAAACTTGGAAGCGTTGGCTGACTGCCATTTTGACCGTGACTTTGCTGGTATCGATGTGCTCGGTGCTGGCTGGTTGCGGCGACGGGGACACCGACAACCCCGGAGACCAGATCAGCGAGGAGGATGCGGCTATCGCCACCGGCGGCACCTATGTGGTGAACGTGAAAACGGCGGGCGGTATGGTCTTGTCCGGCATCTCGGTGTATGTCTATGCCGATGACACCCTGTCCGATCTGAAATCGTTTAAAGAAGTGGACGAAAACGGTAAGGCCATCTTCGAACTGGAGGCCGGCGGCAACTATGCCGTTACCATTACCGGTGCGCCCAAAGGCTATGAGGTGAAAGAGAGTTACGGCTTCACCAGCAACGTGGCGAACATCATTCTGACCTCTTCGGTCATCACCGGCGAGGACATCACCGCCACCACCCTGGGTCTGGGCGACGTGATGTACGACTTCACCGTCACCACCCCCCAGGGCGAAAAATACACCCTGTCCGAGGTGCTGAAAGAGAAGAAGGTCGTTCTGCTGAACTTCTGGTATACCACCTGCGGCCCCTGCGCCAATGAGGTCCCCTATATGGAGGAGGTCTATAAGGAGTATAAGGATAAGGGCGAGATCATCGCCGTAAACAACTATCCCTCCGATAACAACACCACCATCCAGAGTTTTAAGGACCAGTATCAGTTGACCTTCCCCATGGCACAGGCGCCCACCGCCTGGAGCAACACCTTCGGCATCGAGGGTTATCCCACCACTTTTGTTATCGACCGTTACGGCGTGATCTGCCTGGTCGAGGTGGGCGGCATCACCAGCAAGCGCCCCTTCCTGGGCATTTTCGAGCATTTCACTGCCGACGATTATGAGCAGAAGATCTTTACCGCTCTGGACGATCTGATCACCAATGCGAAGCCCACTGTTCCCAACGAGGACGAGGCCGAACTGGCTAAGGTGCTGAATGTGGACGACGCTTCCATCCAATACCGCCACGCTGAGGGCGACGACGCTGAGTATTCTTGGCCCTTTATCATCACCGAGAAGGACGGCGGCAAGGTGGTCAAGGCCTCCAACTCCGAATACGACGGCTCCTATTCCATCCTGATCGCCGATGTCACCCTGAAAAAGGGTCAGGCGCTGGGTCTGGATTATCTGATATCTTCCGAGAGCGGTGCGGACATTCTCCACGTTATTGTGGATGACGAGCCCATTTACCAGATCTCCGGTAACGATGAACAGGCCACTTGGAAATCCTGTTATCCCTGGGTTGCCACCAAGGACGGCACCTATGAGGTGGTTTTCAGTTACATAAAGGACGACTCCAACTCTGAGGGCGAGGACACCGCCTATATCCGCAATCTGCGGGTGGTGGACTCCTCCAAGGTGGATGCGGCCACCTATCTGCCCCGGTATGCTGCCGAGGAGCAGGCAGACGGCACCTTTACGTATGTGGATATCGTTTACAACGATGCCGACACGTATTACCACGTGGGCGACAAGAACGGCCCCATTCTGCTGGCCAATATGATGGGCTACTCCCTTTTCAGCGAGGAGGAGACCCTGTGGGATATGATGTATGAGAAGACGGACGTTACCATCGGCGGCAAATACGCCTACGATGTGATATTGCCCTACTTCTCTATGTCCTCCAACTCCAGTCTGGACGGCTTCTCCTCGGTGACCAAGGAACTGGCCGAATACCTCAAAGAGGTGGTGGAGCAGGTCGGCTTTGACGACGACGAGAACGAGTGGCTGAAACTCTGTAAATACTACCAGGCCTACGGCACCGACGGCGCCCAGCTGACCGACCCCTGTAAGGGTCTGCTGGCCTTCAACGCCTACAAGGCTACCGAGGGCAAGAACGTGGCTTCCAACTACTTTGAGTATCGCCGTGTGGTGATGCCCCGTGGCTATCTGGCTGAGTTTGTCCCCTCCAAGAGCGGCGTGTACCGCATCACTTCCCGTGCAGAATCTCAGCAGGGCGTGGACGGCTGGATCTTTAACAAAGACCGTCAGGAGTTGCTGTCGTACGAACTGAATGAGCGTATGTGGAGCGATGACACGAACGTGTCTATGGTCTACTATATGGAGGCCGGCACCCCCTATTACATCGACATCGCCTTCTGGGATGTGTATGAAGAGGGTGTGATCCCTTACGACATCGAGTATGTGGCCGCCACCTATGACCTGTTCCGCCTGTGCTCCCCCGGTTATTTCACCTACGACGGCGACGCCACCGGTGACCAGATGTATTATCTGATCCAGGGCGGTATCGACGTGGTGCTCAAGGATGGCAAGTATTATGAGGATCTGGGCAACGGCAAGACCGGCAGTTTGATCTATGCCGATTTCTCCGGTATCACCGCTCTGTTCAGCCATCCGATCGCCACCGTTCCCTCTTATAACGAGGACGGCAGCGTCAAAAAGAATGACAAGGGCGAGACCGAATACATCACGGGTATGATCGATCTGGGCGGTTTCGACTTCAGCAAGACCGAGAACGACCTGTATATCCTGTCCATTCTGGAAAAATACGACGGCGACCAGGATAAGGCCGTCGAGTATCTGAAAGAGACCTGGGGCGACGACTATGACGCTTATGCCGAGGAGTATCAGATGGAGGATATATTCGCCGGCAAGTACCACGGTAAGGGCGAGGATCTGACCGAGGAGATCAAGACCTATCTTAGCAAGATGATCACCGACTCCAGCAAGCCCGAGGCCAACGGCTGTGTGGTGGTGGACGAGCGCCTGGCAGAGATCCTGCAGATGCTGATGGAGAAGTACACCTTCGAGGATGTGGACTATTCCTGGCTGAAGGTCTGCTTCTACTACGACCACCTGGGTCCCAACAGCTGATCCTGTTATACTGTATGTAACTGGCCTCGCAAAGAACACGGTTCTTTGCGGGGCAGTTATCCCCATCCCTAACGAAGGAGGTACTCCCTATGAACAAAAAATCTTTGTTGGCGGCTTTGTTGGCGGTCTGTCTGTTGCTGACCTGCCTTGCCGGTTGCAGCGGTAAAAAAGATCCGGATGACGCCAGCAATACCCGCACCGTCACGGTCATCAACCAGCCCGGCGCTCCCGTGGAGGGCGTGGACGTGTATGTCTATGAAGACAGCACCCAGGCTGAACTGGTGGACTGTGCCAAGACCGACGCCGAAGGCAAGATGACCTTCACCTATGAGGACGAGGGCGCTGTGGCCGTTATCAAGGGTGCGGCGGTCGGCTATCAGGTGGAGGAGAGTTATCCCATCACCGGCGCTGACACGGTTATCACCCTGGATGCGTTGGCCCCCACCGCCGACGGCGATCTGCCCGCCGATACAACCATCGGGTTGGGCCAGCCGATGGTGGATTTCACCGTCACCGACGTGGATGGCACCGCCTATACCGCTTCCGAGGTGCTGAAAGAGAAACAGGCGTTGGTGCTGAATTTCTGGTACACCGGATGCAAACCCTGCGGTATGGAGTTCCCCTTCCTGCAGACGGCCTATGACGCCTATGCAGACAGCCTGTTGCTGTTGGGTATGGATCCTTACGATGCCGACGATGCCGAGGGCATCAAGACCTATCGTGAAGACAACGAACTGACCATACCGATGGTGGAGGCTGACCCGGCTTGGGCCGACCTGATGGGCCTGGAGGCCTATCCCACCACCGTGGTGATCGACCGCTATGGTTTTGTGGCTTTCGTCCACACCGGCGCCATCACCGAAGAGGGTGTGTTTGAGAAAATATTCAGTTATTATACCGCCGAGCAGTATGTGCAGAAGATCACTTCCAACGTCAGCGACCTGGAGGCGGCTCCTGCCGGTGATGCCGGCGCCTCCGAGGATAACCCCATTGTGGTGGACGGCGCTCTGACCTTTGACGCCACCGTCCCGGTGGGCGGAATGATCTACTACAGCGTATACAAGGTCAGCGGCACCATTTTGACCATCGACAGCCCCGATGCGTATGTGGTGTATAACGACCAGGTGTATGAGCCGGTTGACGGCACGGTGGCTTTCCCGGTCAAGACCGAGGACACCACCGTCCCGGTAAAACTGGTCATCGGCAACAAGGGCGCTGAGGAGGCGGTGTTCACCGTAAACTTTGTGTATCCCGGCGGCACGGCGGCCAACCCCTACGGTTTGGTGATGGGCGATCTGGTCACCCTCGTGGAGGCCGGTAACGACCAGGGCGTGGTGTATGAGCACACCGCCGCCGCTGACGGCACCATCGAGATGTATGTCACCGACGCAACCAAGGGCGTTGAGTACGACGTGACCCTGTTTAATAAGCGTTCCTCTGTCAGCCGGACGCTGAACGAGGACGGCAAGAACAAGGACGGCAAAAAGAAGGTTATTATTGAGGTGAAAAAGGGCGATGTGGTGCAGGTGACGGTCAGCGTTCTGCCCGATGATGCGGGCGAGTATCCTGCCGCCACCATCAACAGCCATCTGGATTTCCTGGATGTGAACGGCTCCACCACCGCCAGCACCACCGGCACCGGCGCCACCAACAGCGTGCCCACCAGCGGCATCCCCACGGTTACCGGTAAACCGGTGAACTCCGCCACGACCAACGGCACCTCCAAGACTACCGGCGGCACCGCCAACAAGACCACCACCGAATACGAGGCCACCACCACCGCTCCCACCGCCTCTCCCACGAAGGCGGGCAAGATAACCTATAAGGTTACGGTCAAGGCGGAGGGCAAAGTGATGTCCGGCGTGTCCCTGCTGTTTGCGGTGGCGGGTCAGACCAAAACGGTCAAGACCAACGACAAGGGTGTGGCCACGGCGTCTTTGCCGGACGGCGACTGTCTGGTGACCCTGACTGTGCCGGAGGGCTATATTGCAGAACGGTTGCAATACACCCTTAATTCCAACAACAATTCCACCGTCATCAACCTGACGAAGGAAGAGGAGATCCAGAATGAGCCCGGCAACACCCCCACCGAGTATTCGGTCAAGGTGGTGCTGAGCAACGGCGTGGCTTTTGCCGGCATCACCGTCCAGTTCTGCCTGGGCGGCACGGTGATGGCTGAGCAAAAGGCCGATAAGGACGGCGTGGCTAAGGCCACCCTGATGGACGGCACCTATTCCATCAAACTGGTGGGCACCGATATGAAATACGACGAGGCTTCTGCCCGGGTATCGGTGGCAAAACCCTCCAGCGAGATCGTGCTGGCCAACCCCTGCGGCACCGAAAAGGTGAAGATCACCTGCCCCATTCTGAACAAGAGCCGCAACGCCTATACCGTAGAGGCGGGCGCCACGTATGTGACCCTGCGCCCCGGCGAGCGTAACTATTTCCTGTTCAGCCCCACCCAGAGCGGCACCTATCGCATTTCTTCCGTTTCCTCCGGTGTCAAGGTTGGTTATTACGGCGGCAGTATCCACTATATCCAGCAAGATAATATGGCGGAGAGCGACCAGATCGACGAAAACGGCACCGCCTTCTCCGTATCGGTGAAGGATGTGGGCGTCTCCCTGGTGCTGGGTCTGGATGCCGCCACCAACGTGGAGGCCACCGTTCTGCTGATCACCCGCATCGGCGATGCGGAGTGGAGCGTGACGGATGAGCCCTGGGTAACCTATGAGGGCACCCACACGCCGAAGAAATACACGTTGCCCACCGGCACCTCCCTCAAGAAGGTGGACATCAAGGGCGACAGCATCAAACTGGTGTTGGGCGACGACGGCTACTATCACAAGGGCAGCAAGACCGGCCCGTTGGTGTATCTGCGGTTTAAGGATACCGATTATGTGTCCTTCAGCGACATTTTGGATAACTTCCATATAGCGGCCTATTTGTACAACAAGGACGGTTCTTTCCTGCGGAAAGAGGAATACACCGAACTGATGGAGAAATACCGTGATTGCGCCGACGACAGCGAGAGCGTCTATCCCTTAACGGCGGATCTGGAATACATCCTGAAGAAATACGGTGAGCATCAGGGCTGGTGGAACACCCAGTCCCCCGGCTATCTGTTTAAGGATTCCGAAGGCAATAACCTTGTCGTGAATACGGATATTGCCTGGATGTTTGCACTCTATTATGCCAACTGACCGATCATACAGTAAAAGGAGGAATACCCAATGAACAAGAACGTGTGGCTGGCGGCTTTGCTGGCCGTCTGCCTGACCCTGACCCTGTGCGCCTGCAGTGGCGGCGAGGAGAACCCTGTCAACGAGCCGGAGAACTCCACGACCACCACCACAACCACCACGGCCGCCACGGCGGCTCCCACCGCCCCCACCCCTGCCGATGGCGAGGTGCTGTACACCATCAAGGTGGTGGATACGGCCGGCGCTCCCGTAGAGGGCGTTTACGTCCAGTTGTGCCTGGATGTGTGCGTGTTTGCCCCCACCGATTCCGAGGGCGTTGCCTATTTCTGCAAACCCGAGGCGGAGTATAAGGTGGCTTTCACCGAGGCCCCCGACGACTATTATTATTTCGAAGACGGCTCCACTGAGATGACCATAACCTATGATCTGTCCGCCACCGAGAACGCCGATAGCGAACCGATCACCAACGATGCAGAGCTGTCTTGGTAATATTTCTTAAATAAGGAGGAGATCATATGAAAAAAACGCTTTCCTTAATAATGGCCCTTTTGATGTTGACGAGCCTGTTGGCTATGCCGGTATACGCCGGTGAAGACGACGGCTTCAACGACGCCGATTTGAGTTGGTGCGACCACGAGGATCTCGTGGAGCCCACCTGCACCGAGGGCGGCTATTGCAAACTGTGTGGCAAGGAGTATGAGGCTCTGGGCCATACCTATGCCGACGCCACCTGTACCGAGCCTAAGACGTGTTTGGTCTGCGGTGCGACCGAGGGCGACGCTCTGGGTCACACCTACGATGACGATTCCGACGCCACCTGCAACGTTTGCGGTGACGAGCGGGAGGTCACCCCGGACGAGCCGGCCGAGGGCACCATTGACAACCCCGTCTATGTGCCTATGGGCTCGGCTGCTCCGCAGGCTCTGAATCTGGCGGCGGGTCAGTCGGTGTATTATCAGCTGAAGGCTGCGGTGTTCAACGGCTATACCATCATCGCCCGCATCCCCTCTGCCATCACGGTGGACGGTGTCCGCTATGACACCTATTCTCCCGCCAACTATGGCATCAAGGTGGTGCTGGAACTCACCCCCATGTCTCCCGCCATTGTGGGATTCCACAACGAAACTGAGGAGGATATGGAGATCACCCTGTCCTGGGAGATGCCGGTGGGCACCGAAACCGACCCCTATCGGATGGAGGACGGCGACAACGCCATTTCCATCCCGGTCAATTACGCCACATATTACGCCTCTTATGTGCCCACCTCCGTGGGTGAGTACACCCTGAGCGCATCGGATTATGAGAATTTCATCATCTATCTGGACACCGACGGCGACCCCGAGACTTACAGCGATTGGGTCCAACTGACCGAGGACTATGTCTATGATTGTGCTGAGAGTTATATCCCGCTGTTCCTTATCGTGCAGCCCACCGGTCTCACCCCCGACATCACCCTGACGGTGACCCCGCCTAAGAAGGGCACTGCCGCCAACCCCTATGCCATCTTCGGTTATGAGGGCGTTGTTGCCGGCTTGTCCGGCGAGGGCGACGGCCTGTGGCCCATCTCCTCTGAGGGCGTGTATTATACGCTGTACGGTGTGGATGAGGCCGACCTGGAGGTTACCTGCGACAGCCCGATCAATCTGGTCATCAACGAAACGGTCTATTACGTGGACGGCCACCGTGAGATCCCGCTGATGTTGAACGAGGGCGAATGGGCGTTCACTTTGCGGGCCATCGGCGACGATGACACCTATATGCAGTTGAACGTGCTGTTCCCCGAAGGCAATTATTACAACCCCAAGGTGTTGAGCAAGGGCAAAAACACCCTGCCTATGGCCGGTGTTGGAGTTCCGTATTACGCCACCTACACGGCGGAGAAAGACGGCGTGCTGGTGATCACTCCCGAGGATCTCCTTGGTCTGGATTATACCGACGCCCTTAACAGCACCACCTACGAGTACGATTATATCTTCAACGGCTATTTGAACGATGAGGGCCAGATCGAAGGCGCTTCTGAGGACTTTGTTCTCAAGGTTCCGGTGGCCGCCGGCGAAACGGTGAACATCTTCACCGGCACGGTTGAATACGAGACCGAAGACGGCGATTATCTGTCTTTGGACAACGTGGTGCTGTATGTCTGCTACGAGGACGAGCACAACGTTGCCGCCGCCACCTGCACCAAGGCTGCCCAGTGTGCATCCTGCGGCCTTACCGGCGACAGCAAACTGGGTCACAGCTATAACAAGGTGTTGACCAAGGCCACCACCACCGCCAACGGCAGCATCAAGAACGTCTGCACCCGTTGCGGCTACACCGCCAGCAAAGTCACCACCATCAACAAGGCGTCCAAGGTGAGCCTGTCTGCCACCTCCTACACCTACAACGGCAAGGTGCAGAAACCCACCGTCACCGTCAAGGACAGCGCCGGCAACACCATTTCCACTTCCAACTACACCGTGACTTATGCCTCCGGCCTGAAGAATGCCGGCACCTATAAAGTCACCGTGACCTTTAAGGGCAATTACACCGGCACCAAGACCCTGACCTATAAGATCAACCCCATCAACGTCAGCAAATGTACGGTGAGCCTGTCCAAGACGGCGTACACCTACAACGGCAAGGTGCAGAAACCCACTGTGACGGTGAAGAACGCCAACGGCACCAAGTTGACCACCTCTTCTTACACCGTGACCTATGCCTCCGGCCTGAAGAATGCCGGCACCTATAAGGTCACCGTTAAGATGAAGGGCAACTACACCGGCACCAAGACCCTGACCTATAAGATCAACCCCATCAATGTCAGCAAGTGCAAGATCACCCTGTCCGCCACCTCTTACACCTACGACGGCTCGGTGAAAAAGCCCACCGTCACGGTGAAAAATGCCAACGGTACTAAGTTGACCACTTCCTCCTACACCGTGACCTACGCCACCGGCCGCAAGAACGTGGGCAC
>CAYSRL010000033.1:0-11534 GCA_964433515.1 uncultured Ruminococcus sp. | reverse complement strand
TCGGTCTCCAGAAAGATCTGACCGTCGGTGATGGAGATGACGTTGGTGGGGATATAGGCGGATACGTCGCCCGCCTGGGTCTCGATGATCGGCAGGGCGGTGATGGAACCGCCGCCGTATTCGTCCGCCACGCACACCGCTCGCTCCAGCAGGCGGGAGTGGAGATAGAATACGTCGCCGGGATATGCCTCACGTCCGGGGGGACGGCGGATCAGCAGCGACAGGGCACGATAGGCCACGGCGTGCTTGGAAAGGTCGTCGTAAACGATCAGCACGTCCTTGCCCGGCTCCCGGAAATACTCCGCCATAGCGCAACCGGAATAGGGGGCGATGTATTGGAGGGGAGCGCTCTCAGAGGCAGAGGCGGACACGATGATGGAATATTCCATAGCACCCGCCTGTTGCAATTCGTTGGCGATCTGCACCACCGAGGTGCTCTTCTGACCGATGGCCACGTAGATGCAGATGACACCGGTGTCCTTCTGGTTGAGGATGGTGTCGATGGCGATGGTGGTCTTACCGGTCTGGCGGTCGCCGATGATCAGTTCACGCTGACCCCGGCCGATGGGGATCATACTGTCGATGGCCTTGATGCCGGTCTGTAGGGGCACCGCCACGCTTTTTCGCTCGATGATGCCCAGCGCCGGTGTTTCGATGGGGCGGGTGTCGGCGGTGGCGATGGGGCCTTTGCCGTCGATGGGGGCGCCCAGGGCGTTGACCACACGGCCCAGCATACCTTCACCCACCGGCACGTTCAGAACCTGACCGGTGCGCTTGACGGTGCTGCCCTCGTGGATGTCGTTCTGGTCCGAGAGGACGGCGACCGAAACGGTCTCCTCCTCCAGGTTCTGGGCCAGACCCATACTGCCGTCCTCGAACTCCAAGAGTTCACCCGCCATACAGCCCCGCAGACCGTATACTCGGGCGATGCCGTCGCCAACCAGGATGACGGTACCGGTCTCGGTCATTTCGATGCGGGAGCGATAGTTGCGGATCTGTTCCTTAATGATCTGGCTGATCTCAGCCGGCTTGTTGCTCACTGCTTCATCACATCCTTTACCACTTGCAGACGGCGGCGCAGACTGCCGTCCAGCACCACGCCGTCCAGCCGGACGGTGATACCGCCCAGCAGATGCTCGTCCACATCACAGCTCAGTTCGATACGGCGACCGAATTTCTGCGCCAGTTTTTCCGCCAGGCGGTTCTTCTGGTCTTCGGTCAGCGCCACGGCGCTGGTCACATAGGCGGTGGACATCGCCACTGCCGCCTGATACAGACGGCGGTATTCCTCTATGCAGGCGGGCAGACTGCGTATCCGCCCGTGGGCGGTCAGCAACTGCACAAAGGACAGCACCTGCTCCGGCAGACTGTCCCCAAACGCCTGTTCCAAAAGGCCGACACGCTCACTCTGGGGCACAGAGGGGGCGGCCAGCAGATCCAGATATTCCGGGCTGTCGGCGAACAGACCGTCCACCGATTCCAATGCCTCTAAATAGGTCTTTTCAAGACGCTGTTCGGCGGCCAGGGCGAACAACGCCTCGGCATAATCCTTACTCAGTTCTGTCATTCGGCATCACCCATTTCGTCCAGGAAGGATTCGATCATCTTCTCGTGGTCGGCGGGGTTCATCTCCCGCTCCAGCATCTTTTCAGCCAGGGCGGTACCCACGGCGGCGATCTCCTGTTTGATGCCGGCGGCGGCCTTTTTCCGTTCCAGCACCGCCTCGGCCTCGGCCTGGCGGATGATGCCGGCGGCCTTATCCTTGGCGTCCGCCACCAGGCGGTCGCTGTGACGGCGGGCGGTCTCGTCCGCCTCTTGGATGCGGGCGGCGGCCTCGTGGTCGGCGGCGGCCAGTTTTTCGGACCACAGGGCCTTGTCCGCCTCCGCCTTGGCTTGGGCATCCTCGGCGTCGGCGAACTGCTTGTCCACCATAGCCTTGCGCTGGTCCATCATTTTGGTGACCGGCTTAAACAGAAATTTTTTGAGAATAAGAAAGATGATCAGCAGGTTTGCCAAAGAAATCAGAATCGTCCAGATGTTGATCGATAGGATTTCCAGTGTTGGCATCATTACTTACCTCGCATTGTTAGAATTACAGAGCATTTTTCAGCAAATTCACAAACTGGCCGGGCGCCACGAAAATCAGCAGGATAGCGATGACCAGAGAGTAAATACCAGTGGATTCAGCGATAGCACAACCCATAATCATGGTGGAGGTGACATCGCTCTTCGCCTCAGGCTGACGGCCGATGGCCTCACAGGCCTTTGCCACAGCGTGACCCTCACCGACACCGGGGCCGATAGCGCCGATGCCCATACAGATACCTGCGCCCAGAGCGCAACAACCTAACATAATACCAATTGCCAGTTCCATAATAAATTCCTCCTAAAGATGATTTTTATTTGTGCGGCTTACGCCGTTTTTGCCAGTTTTTTCTCGATTTTTGCCCGCTTTTTCGCTTCCAATTTGAGCAGTCGTGACTCATAGTCCTCTTGGGGGAAGGCGCCGGCGATGTTCAGCATGGTCAGGGTGGCGAAGATGAACGCCTGCATACAACCGCTGAAAATGTCGAAATACAGACTCAGCACCGCCGGGATGCCGATCCGCAGAAAGGGGAACTCGCCCAACACGCCCGGCAACCAACCCAACAGCATTTGGGTCAGACCGGTCAGAGCGGAACTCAACAGAACGGCGATAACCGATCCGGACATAATGTTGCCATAATGACGGAAAGCCATCGAAACGGGGGTGGAAAACTCGCTCAATATGTTGAGGGGCAGCAAAATGATGATGGGCTCGGTGAATCCTTTAAGGTAGTACGCCAGGCCGCATTTGAGTTTGTAGTAGGTGATGATGAGAAACACCAAAATCGCCCAGCCACCCACAACGCTGATGTCGGCGGTGGGGGGATAAATGCCCAGCAGGCTGGATAGGCTGGAGAGGGCGGACAATCCCAGAATGGCGGCGATAAACGGCGGAAACGCCTTAAAATAATTGCCCATATTCATCGCTACCAGACGGTTGCAGGTCTCTACGATCCATTCGGCGGCCAACTGCCGTTTGGTGCCGGGTATGGTGGTGATGCCGTGGGTGAGGTACAGGCAGATAAACAGGATGGAGATCGCCACCGCCCAGGAGTTGATCACCGCCTCGGAGAGTTGCAGGTCTTGGAAGGGCATGGGGATGGTGGCAAACACCATCGCACCGCCAATCTCAATGCCTTCAGCCGGGGTTGAGAATAGCACTTTCAGCATAATTGTTGCCGCAAAAGGCAGTATCGCCCCCGCCAACAGCAGGATATCCACCGCCTTGAAACGGCGGCTTTTCACGTTCATAAAATCACCTCAATTTGAATGAGAAATGAGCAATGAGTAATGAGAAATGAAGGCTTATTCAAGCCTCCTCGTCATCCTCCTCGTCGTCCCAGCCGATGGCGGGGCGGTCGGGGGAGGGGTTGTCCTTGGCCAGTTTCCAGTGGCGAATACGGACGGCAAAGGTGGGGATTACCAATGGGATGATGGCGGTCCACAGATTGAAAATATGCGGCAATGCGCCGGCAATAATCAAAACGGCACCCTGCATCAGCAACCGGCCACCGGAACTGAACTGTATCATCTGGGAGGCCTTTTTCTTGTCTTGGGTCAGCGCCTTTTGCACCGTCAACCCCATCAGCAGAAAATTGCCCACGGCGGTGACAGAACCCAGCAGACTGCCCCACAGCACCGGCCAGTTCCACCAACCCAGCAGCAGGCACACCGCCTGCACCGGGAGGATAGCCACCCCCACCCAAAGGGCGACATAGCCGGTTTCTTTTTTTACCGCCGGCTCAATGCGGGCCACGGCGACCACCTCGTTTCGCAGTTTAGTATAGGCAGAACCCTGCCTAAAATAAATACAATGTCTATAGTAACACAGTGTTTCGGAAAAGTCAAAGCAAACTGTGAACTTTCTTTGACAACTTTTTGACAGTGTGGTATACTAACGAAAAAGCCGAAAGGGAGGTGAGGCTGTGACCGCCGAAAAACTGAAAAGGTATCTTCAAGACCTGCCCACAGGCAGGGTGGTCACCGGTCACCCCGCCCCGGACACCGATGCGGTGATCTCCGCCCTGTTCGAGGCCTATCGTCTGACCGCCGCCGGCACCCCGGCGACCCCTCTGGCGCAGGGCGTTATGCCCCGGGAAACCGCCTGGCTGTTGGGGGAGTTGGCGCCTCTGGTGCCCACCGGAGAGGTGGCAGAGACCGCTCCGGCTCTGGTGCTCACCGACCACCACGACGCCGCCGGATACGCCTGCCCGGTGACGGCGATCATCGACCATCACCCGGTATCTGCCGATACGGATCTGACCGGCATCGACACCGAGATCGCCCCGGTGGGTGCCGCCACCACCTTGGTGGCCCGGCGTCTGCGCCGGGACGGACTTGTTCCCGACCCGGTCTGTGCCCGGATCTTGCTGGGCGCCGTTTTGCTGGATACCGAGGGGCTGTCCTCTCACAAGGCCAAAGCGGAGGATCGGGAAACAGCCGACTGGCTCATCTCCCTCTGCGGCCAGCGCCCGGACACCCTGTTTGCCGCCCTGCGGGCACAACTGCTGTCCGAAACCGACGTGACCGCCCTCTACCGCCGGGATTACCGCCGGTATACCGACCGGCAGGGACACCCGCTGTTGGGCTGGGCGATACTGAAGGTCTGGGCGGATGCCTGCCCGGATCTGGACGAGGTGCGCCGTCTGCTGGCCCAGGACACCAGCCCCACCCGGATAGCCAAGATCGTGCTCAACAGCCGGAACGACGCCGCCCGCACCGAATATTATCTGGCCGCCGGGCGGGAGGCCGACCGGGTGCTGGAGGCGGTGCTGTCCGCCTCCGGCGAGACCGCCCGCCGGGAGTCTGCCGATACGGTGTTTTTGCCTGAGACCGCCCACCATTGGGGGCGCAAACGGTATGCCGACCGGCTGGTGTCGTTGCTTACGGAGCCGTAAGGGAGGATGCCTCGGCAGAAAATCCGCATCGCAAAATCCGATTTGGGTTTTCGTGCTTTGGCCATCGAAAAAAGTTGAAAAATTCGCAAAATTTCCCGGAAAAAGGCTTTCTTTTTCCGGGAAATCGTGTTATACTTACAATAATTATGGTTGCAGGAGACTCCACCCCTGCAGAAAGGGTGTTTTTTATGGATGCTATGACTAAAAAACAACTTTCGGTCGTCGCCACCAAGATCCGGATGGCGATCATCGAGGGTACTTTCAACGCTAAGAGCGGTCACCCCGGCGGCTCTTTGTCTATTGCGGACGATCTGGCGTATCTGTATTTTAAAGAGATGAATATCGACCCGCAGAACCCCCGGTGGCCCGACCGGGACCGGCTGGTGCTGTCTAAAGGTCACGCCGCTCCGGCTCTGTACGGTGCGCTGGCGCACCGGGGATATTTCCCGGTGGAGTGGATCCCCACGTTGCGCAAGACCGATTCCCTGTTACAGGGTCACCCGGATATGAAGCATATCCCCGGCGTGGATATGTCCTCCGGTTCGCTGGGACAGGGCATCTCCTGTGCGGTGGGTATGGCGCTGGCCGGCAAACTGGACAACAAGGATTACCGGGTCTACACCATCTTGGGTGATGGCGAGTTGGGCGAGGGCCAGGTCTGGGAGGCGGCGATGTTTGCCGCCGCCAAGAAACTGGACAACCTGACGGTGATCGTGGACAATAACAACCTGCAGATCGACGGCTCGGTGGAGGAGGTCAACTCCCCCTATCCCATCCCGGAGAAGTGGGCGGCTTTCGGCTTCCACGTGATCGAAATCGACGGCAACGACCTGGAACAGATCGAGGCCGCCGTGCAGGAGGCAAAGACGGTGAGCGGAAAGCCCACCGCCATTGTGCAGAAGACCCTGAAGGGCAAGGGCGTTTCCTTTATGGAGGATCAGTGCGGTTGGCACGGTGTCGCCCCCAACAAAGAGCAGTACGATGCGGCGATGGCGGAACTTTCTGCCACCCTGCAGGAAATGGAGGGCTAAACCGATGGCAGAAGTAGTGAGATTAGCCACCCGTGACGCCTATGGCAAGACCCTGGTGGAACTGGGCAACGAGCGGGAGGACATTGTGGTGATGGACGCCGATCTGGCCGCCGCCACCAAGACCGGTATGTTCAAAAAGGCGCACCCCGACCGGTTTTTCAACACCGGTATCGCCGAGGGCAATATGATGAGCATTGCCGCCGGCCTGGCCGCTTCGGGCAAGGTGGTGTTTGCCTCTTCCTTTGCGATGTTTGCCGCCGGCCGTGCCTTTGAGCAGATTCGCAATTCCGTGGCCTATCCCCATTTGAACGTGAAGATCGCCGCCTCCCACGCCGGCGTGTCGGTGGGCGAGGATGGCGCCACCCACCAGTGCTGTGAGGATATCGGCATTATGCGGACCATCCCCGGTATGGTGATCCTTAACCCCGCCGACGGCCCCGAGGCCTGCGCCGCCGTCCGTGCCGCCGCCGAATGGGACGGCCCGGTGTATCTGCGGTTCGGCCGTCTGGCGGTGCCGGTGTTTAATGACGAGAACGTGGATTTCGTCATCGGCAAGGGCAAGGAGTTGACCCCCGGCACCGACGTGACGGTGATCGCCACCGGTCTGCTGGTCAACGAGGCGCTTATCGCCGCCGAAAGCCTGAAAGCCGAGGGCATCTCGGTGCGGGTGGTGAATATGGCCACCATCAAACCCATCGACAAAGAGATCATTCTCAAGGCCGCCGCCGAGACCGGCGCCATCGTCACCGCCGAAGAGCACAACATCATCGGCGGTCTGGGCAGCGCCGTGGCCGAGGTGCTGTGCGAGAGCGGCAAACCGGTGCCTATGCTCCGTGTGGGCGTAGAGGACACCTTCGGCCGCTCCGGCCCTGCTCTGGAATTGCTGGATCTGTACGGTCTGACCGCCCCCCATATTGCGGAAAAGGTCAAGGCTGTTCTGGCAATGAAATAAGTGAAACAAATTATGCCGATGGTTCCAAGAAACCATCGGCATAATTTTAATGAGCAACGAGTAATGAGGAATGTCGGTGTCGGCTGCACCGCCGGATCAGAAATCGTGCCGCAATGCGGCACCCCTTCATTCCCAACTCCTCATTCCCTGAAAGAAGGTGAACCCAATGGCTGACTTGACCTATATCGTCCCGCCGGAATACGACGGAGAGATGCTCCAGACCTTTCTGCGGCGGGAATGCGGCCTTTCCTACCGGATGGTGGTAAAACTCAAGCGGGTGGAGGGCGGAATGACCCTGGACGGCAAACCTTGGCGCTCCATCGACCGGGTGAATGCCGGGCAGACGGTGCGCCTGAAGATGCCGGAGGATGCGGTGCGCATCGAAGGGGCGGATATGCCCCTGTCGGTGGTGTATGAGGACGACCACCTGTTGGTGGTGGACAAGCCCCCTTATCTGGCGGTGCACCCCTCCGCCGGCAAACCGGAACCCACCCTTGCCAACGGCGTGGTGGGGTATTTTGAGCGGAAGGGAACCCCCCTTTCGTTCCGTCCGGTGAACCGGTTGGACCGGAACACCAGCGGCCTGTTGGTGGCGGCCAAAAGCCCCCACGTGGCTTTCGCCCTGGCGCAAAAACCGGAAAAGGTGTATTTTGCCATCGTGCTCGGCGAGTTGACCGGCGAGGGCACCATAAACCAACCCATCCGGGTCAAAGAGGGTTGCACCATCACCCGGGAAGTGGGGGAGGGCGGAAAGGACAGCGTCACCCATTGGCGGGCGTTGGCCTCCGACGGAGAGATCACCCTGGTTCGGGTGGTGATCGAGACCGGGCGCACCCACCAGATCCGGGTGCATATGTCCTGGCTGGGGCACCCCCTGGCAGGGGACACCATGTACGGCACCGATGAGACGGTATTGCCCCGCCACGGTCTGCATTGCGGCCGCACCGCCTTTGACCACCCCATCACCGGGCAGCGGATATCCCTTGTGAGTCCCCTCCCGGAGGATATGCGCAGCCTGTTAGAGTCCCGGGGCTTATGGCAGGATGAATGGGACACCGAATAAACCGCAACAGCCGTCACGCTATGGGGTGACTGCTGTTGCGGTTTATTCTGCCAGTTTTACGGTGACGGTCTTTTTGCCGTCGGCGGTGTCATAGGTGACCTCCAGATCGCCGGATTCGGTGACCTCGTAGTCGATCTTCGGACTGCCGGATTCGGAGATGGTCAGACCGGTCAGCTCGGTGCCCTCCAGATAGGTGTCCTCGTTGAATTGGTCGCTGACAAACACCACCCACTTGCCGCTGCGGTAATCCAGATAGGCGACCCGGCTGTCGGCAGAGGCCAACACCCGGTCAAAACGCCGGGAAACGTCCATCGTCTGGATGTTGCAGTATACCGCCCAGCCGGTGAGATTGTTGTCTTTGCTGGTTTGGCCGGCGATCTCCAGCACGAGGTCGGTCATTTGGGTAAACGTCGGTTTTTCTGTGACGTTTTCCCGGGAGTACATAATGCCGCCCATACGGTTTTGCACCTTATACGTATAGGTGCCGTCCTGGTTCTCGGTGAGGGTGTAACTTTCGGAAGGCGTGTTGTTATTGGTGCTGGTGGTAAGACCGCCGGTGGTGCTATGGTCGTGCCCGGCGAGGGGGTCGGTTATGTCGGCGTCGAACAGGCGTGCCACCGCCACCACGAGCACGATGAGAACAGCCACCGCCACCAGAGACAGCACGATGATGTGAGAAAGTTTCTTTTTCATTCCATTTTCTCCTGAAACCCGTTATTTTGTAATATTTTCTCCGGATTATACTCCGGGTATATTCAGTTCGTACGCCTCCGAGCGCAGGACCTGCGCCAATTCCGCCTCGGTGCGGATGCGGCGGGGCACCAGAATGCCGAAGTTTTCGCAATGCCCCATATAGTGCCGGTCGGAACCGGCGGTCACCGGAAAGCCCATCTCCTCGGCATAGGCCACCGCCCGGGCGTTGTTCAGGGCGGGGTTGCAGGCGTTATACACTTCCAGTCCGTCCAGATGCTCCGGCGGCAACGGCTCCCAGGGCCGGGCGATATAATCCCGCACCCGGAAGGGGTGGGCCTGATACACCAGACCGCCCGCCTCACGAACCACCCGGCTGATGGTGGCCAGGTCGCCGTCCCGCAGTTCCGGGTGGGCATAGAGCACCGCCGGGGTGATGCCGTACAGCAGCACCTCTTTGCCGTCGCCCACGCCCTCTTCGATGCCGAACAGCACGTCAAAATCCAACCGGTCGCCTTCTTCCTTTGCCCGGAGATAACTCTGTTCATAGGCGGCGACAAAATCCTCCCAGGGCAAGGTGCGGCGGATGCCGGTGTTGCCGTGGTAAAAGTGGTCGGTGAGCACCATTCCGGCGTAGCCGGCCTCTTTCATCCCCCGTACCAGATCCTCCGGCTGGATGCCGCCGCAGCCGCTACAGGGGAGAGCGTGGCAATGCATTTCGTATAAGTACATAGATCTTCTCGCCCCTTTCTTTAATAACTACCCTTTATTATGCCTACTTTCACCGGATTTGTCAACCAAAAACCGGTTGCATCGGGAAGAAAAAAGTGGTACAATGTCACTCGTTCACCGAAAAGAGGTGTTTCGTATGACTAAAGCGGTGATCTTTGACCTGGACGGCACCCTGCTGAACACGTTGGGCGACCTGACCGGGGCGGTGAACCACGCCCTGACCGCCCACGGCTTCCCCGCCCATACCGAGGGCGAGGTGCGTTCCTTTGTGGGGGATGGCGTCCGGCAGTTGATCGCCCGGGCCTGTCCGCCGGGCACCGATGAGGAAACACAGGCGGCGGTGCTGGCGGATTATCTGCCCCATTACGCCGCCCATAATATGGACAGGACCGCCCCTTATCCGGGGGTGATGGCGCTGTTGACCGCTTTAAAAGAGGCGGGTTACCGGCTGGGCGTTGTGAGCAACAAACACGACGCCGGGGTGCAGACCTTGTGCGCCCATTTCTTTGGGGATCTGCTGGAGGTGGCGGTGGGCGGCGGCAACGCCCGCCCGCTCAAGCCCGCTCCGGACGGGGTTCTCTACGCTTTGTCCCGGATGGGGGTTTCCCCGCAAAACGCCTGGTACGTGGGGGATTCCGCCGTGGATGTCAAGACCGCCCACGCCGCCGGTGTGCGGAGCGTGGCCGTCACCTGGGGCTTTCAGGATAGACCCCGCCTGGCGGCGCAGAACCCCACCGTTCTGGCCGGCACCGCCGACGAGGTAACACAAGCGGTTATGAGTAATGAGTAATCAGTAATGAGCAATGTTGAGTGGGGGAAACCGGGGATTTTCGGTGGGGGATTCCCCATTTGCCCCGAACTTAGTCATTGACATTGGCTGTTTCTTATTGTATAATCAAGTAATTAAATGCTTTTGTCCTTTAAAGAGAGAAAGGAAGCGATCGTATGGGACTGACAATAGCGCAAAAAATTATCCGTGACCATCTGGTTAGCGGTGAGATGATCCCCGGCACCGAGATCGCCTTGCGGATCGACCAGACCCTGACCCAGGATGCCACCGGCACCATGGCCTATCTGGAGTTCGAGACTATGGGGATCCCCCGGGTGCGTACCGAGCGGAGCGTGGCCTACATCGACCACAACACCCTCCAGTCCGGCTTTGAGAATGCCGACGACCATCGGTATATCCAGTCGGTGTGCCGGAAACACGGCGTGTATTTTTCCCGCCCCGGCAACGGCATCTGCCATCAGGTGCATCTGGAGCGGTTCGGCAAACCCGGCAAGACCCTTATCGGCTCGGACAGCCACACCCCCACCGGCGGCGGCATCGGTATGCTGGCTATGGGTGCGGGCGGTCTGGACGTGGCGGTGGCTATGGGCGGCGGCGCCTATTACATCACCATGCCCAAGATGTATAAGGTGGAATTGACCGGCAAACTGCGCCCCTTTGTCACCGCCAAGGACGTGAGTCTGGAGATCTTGCGCCAGTTGTCCGTCAAGGGCGGCGTGGGCGCCATCATCGAGTGGGGCGGCGAGGGTGTCGGCACGCTGACCGTGCCGGAGCGTGCCACCATCACCAATATGGGCACCGAGTTGGGTGCCACCACCTCCATCTTCCCCTCGGACGAGATCACCCGTGAATTTTTAAAGGCGGAGGGCCGTGAGGAGGATTATATCCCCCTGTGTTCCGACCCGGACGCTGAATACGACAAGATTCTGCACATCGACCTGTCCACGCTGGAACCCCTCATCGCCTGTCCCCACAGCCCGGACAACGTGGTGACGGTGGCCTCCCTCAAGGGCACCAAGGTGGATCAGGTGTGCATCGGCTCCTGCACCAACTCCTCTCTGCAGGATATGCTGAAGGTGGCTGCCATGCTGAAGGGAAAGACCATCCATCCTTCCGTTTCTCTGTCTGTCTCTCCCGGCTCCCGTCAGGTGCTGACCATGCTGGCTGACTGCGGCGCACTGTCCGACATTCTGGCATCCGGTGCCCGTGTTCTGGAATGCGCCTGCGGTCCCTGCATCGGCATGGGCTTCTCTCCCAATTCCGGCGGCGTCAGCCTTCGTACTTTCAACCGCAA